>NZ_SMKP01000157.1:0-26191 GCF_004349015.1 Nonomuraea diastatica | reverse complement strand
GGCGGGAGGCGGGCTGGCCCTGGTGGACGTGGGCCGGTCTCGCCGTCGCCGTTTCCGTGCTCGGCTGCTTCGCCGCGACCCTCCCGCGCCGGCCGGCTCCGTTGATCCACCCGTCGGTGTGGCGTGACCGGACGGCGCGGTGGGGGGTGTTGCTGGTGTTCGTGTTCAACGCGGGCGTGCCATCGTTCACCTACCTGTTGTTCGTGCACCTGCAGACCGCCCTCGGCTACGCGGTCGTCGCCGCCGCGCTAATGTCGGCGCCGTTCGCCGCCGCGGCTGTCCTGGGCAGTCGCGTCGCGCCTGCTCTCTCCCATCGGTACGGGTCGGCGGTGCTCACGGTCGCATCGTTGATGTTGGCGGGGATGGTCCTGGGGCTCGCGCTCCTTGTCCAGACCGGGGTCGGGCACTGGGCGGCGATCCCGGTGCTGGCGGTTGGTGGCGTGGCGTTCGGCTCGTTCACGGCGTCGGTTTTCGCGCTGGTGCTGGCTAAGGTGGACGGGGCCGCGGCGGGGTCGGTGTCCGGGCTGCTGCCCACGGCCCAGCAGCTCGGCGGGTCGATTGGGGTGGCCGCGGCCGGGCTGGCCTACTTCACGTCCCCTGGCGGCGCGTTCTGGCACGCGATGATCTACGAGGCCGCGGTCTTCGTCGTCGCCGCGTTGGTCAGCCTCCGGCTACGCGGACGGCTGCTTGTAGAAGCAGAGCCGGTCGCGCAGGATGCCGGTCGCGCAGGATGCCGGTCGCGCAGGATGCCGTCCGGGGAGGATGCCGTCCGGGGAGGATGATCGGCGAGGGGCGAGCGGCCGTATCCCAGCAGCCCCTCGATCAGGTGCACCCCTCCCACACCCGCACGGGATGAACCGGGAGAACAGCGCCGCGTAGGCGATACCACCGAATCCTCCATGCCGGATGCTGGTCTCGGCCAGGAGATCATCGATGTAGGTGTCCACTTGGGGGCCGTCGGCGGCCACCGTGCTGCTATCCCCCATGTCGTGGCCACGTCCGGTTCGGCGAAGGCGTTGACCACATCGGCGATCGCCGCGCGACCGGTAGCCGCCTGCGCGCTGACCCGCCAGGGAGCCGCAGGCGGTCACGAGCACCCGGGTGGGTGCCCTGACGGCGTTCGCCGCGGGGTCACTCGCCGCCGCCGTCCCCTCCGCCGCCATCGCCCCCGCCGTCGCCCCCGACTCCGCTGCGCGGGCTCGGTATGGCGCCGCTCAGCGCGGTGCTGGTGTCACGCAGGCCCTCGGGGAAGGCCAGCACTGCCCCGACGCCGCGGGCGCGGTCCTTGCGCTGCTGCCAGCTCAGCCGAAGACCGAACTCCCCAGCGAACCCTGCGCTGTCCACGAGGTCGCTCAGGAACAGCAGATGCTCGTCGAGCGGGGTCCGCTGGTCGTAGACAGCGCGTAAGTGGGCGATGAGCGAGCCGCGGGCCAACGGGTCGGGGTGGTGGCGTACTCCGGCCAGGAGCCTGCCGGGCTGGTGGCGCAGCAGGCCCTGTCCGATCAGCGCGTCACGGTGCAGCGTGAACGCCGCGCGGCGGCGATGGCGCAGCCACCCGTGCAGCCCCGAGCCGGATTGCAGCGCGCCCAGCACGTCGTCGGCCCAGCCGAGACCGGTGCGGCGGGTGTCCAGCAGTTCGATCGTGCCGCCGGCGCGGTAGACGTCGAAGCCGAACAGCTTGGACTTGCGTACGCGAACCCGCAGCCTGCGGCGAAGCGCAAGTTCGCCGAGTTCGGCGGCGGCGCAGCCGTAGGCCGCCTGCTCGGAGTCACGCACCCTACCGGACTCCCGGTGTGCGAGGAGCAGGAACTCCCCGGGCAGGGGCAAGTGCCACATAGGTTCATTATGGGACATGGAAGATCACCACAAGGCCACCCACGACATGCTGCTGTGATCACCGCTCTCTCCGCCACGAGGTCGGCCCGAATAGCCTCACTCGTGGAGCCGACCTCGGCCTGCTCGGCCGAGGTCACGCCGCCTCCCCATCGCTTCATGGTCGCGTTCGACCGCTGACCAAAGATCGCCTAGAGAATTCTGATCTCGGTCTAAGCGGATACCGCCTCCAGTACGGGGACCAGGGACGCGGAGGGCGTGACGCGCTCAAGGCGCAGACCCGCTTCCTCGAACACGGCCTTGAACTGGTCGAGGCTGCGTTCCCGCCCGGTGAGCAGCGTCAGCATGTTGAGGTCCATCAACGGTGCGAGGCCCGGCGCGCCCACCTCGTCCACGATGAGTTCCATCACCAGGACGCGGCCGCCGGGGTTCAGGGACTCCCGGCAGTTGCGGAGGATGCGCACGCAGGAGGCGTCGTCCCAGTCGTGCAGCACGAACTTCAGCAAGTGCAGGTCCCCGCACGGCACCTTCTCGAAGAAATCCCCGCCGACGAACGTGAACCGGTCCGCGACACCCAGATGCTCGGCGGAGGCCTCCGCCTCCGCGCCCACGTGCGGCAGGTCCAGAACCTGTCCGTTCAGCCCGGGGTGCCGCCGCATCAGCGTCTGTACGAGGTTGCCGCCGGCGCCGCCGACGTCCACGGCCACCTCGGCGTCCTTGATGTCGATCACGTCGGCGAGCTGGTGGGCCAGGTTGCGCGTCATGGCCGTCATGGAGTTGGTGAAGACGGTTGCCTCCCTCGGCTGGGTGCTCAGCCAGTCGAAGAACGGCGCCCCGAGGGCGTCCTCGGCCCGCGGCCTGCCGGTGCGCACCGCGTCGGCCAGCCGCCCCCACGGAAGCCAATGAGACTCGGCGCCGCCCCACAGGGCCAGGTCACGCAGCGAGTCCGGCGTGCCGGTGCGCAGGGTGGCGAGCAGGGACGTGCTCTCGAACCGCCCGCCGTCCGCAGGAGCGGCCAGGCCGAGTGAGGCGCAGGCCCGCAGGAACCTGAAGGTCGCGTCGGGGTCCAGGGACTCCGCCTCGGCGACCTCGGCCGCGGTGGCCGCACCGTCGTGCAGATGGTCGGCTATGCGCAATTCGGCCGCGGTCCGTACCACCTGAGTGACCCAGTAACCCGTCATCATCTGGATCATCCGCCCAGTGTCGTCCACCGGAGGCTCGGCGGAGCCGACCGGGAAAAAGGGATGCTCGAACAGCGTCAAGTGGATACTCCTTCGGTCTGGAAGTGGGGATGCCGCACCGCTGTCCGGGTCATGGCCGCTGAGCACCTGCGGACGGCACGGTGGTCCGCCGTGCGGGACCCACCTGTCTAATCGTCGGCGTTTCGGCTGACCAGTTCCCAGACCATTCGCTGTCCAGTTCCGCCGAAGAGCACCCCGCTCGGCTCACGAGCCGATTCGGCCCCTGAGCCGGCATCGACACCGTGGGCGCTTTCACTCGTACGCAAGCCGAGCTCCAGCCGCGATCGTCCGTCCCTGTGGCCAGAACTGGATAACGAATGGTCTGGGAACTGGTCAGGCGAAGAGCCGAAACTCGGCAGGCGGATTGCACAGGCCGGGGGCTGACCGTGCATCGGATGCAAGTTACGGGAGCAGACGGAGAGTGAACGTGTACGGCGATGGCAGCGCCGCCGAGCCGAGCGAAGCGGAGGCCGTCTTCGAGACGATGCTGGAAGAGTGGTCGCGGCAGCAGGGCGATACCGGGCGCTTCGAGTCGTCAACGCTCATCTTCCGGGAGCAGGCGGTGCGCCGTTTCGCGGCGTTCGCCGCCGCCTACCCGTGGCAGTGGTCACCAGGGCACGTCGACGGGTGGATCGACGACCTGATGGAACGGCGCAGAGCACAGTTGACGGTTCGCGGATACCGGACCGCGCTCCGGCTCTTCTGCGACTACCTCACCTCGCCGCACAATAGATGGCTGACGGAGTGCGCCTCCCGCTTCGGCCGGGTCCCCGCGCAGGTCGTCCCCGACGGGGAGGAGGCGCGACTCGCCGGCTACCGGGGCGACCCCGCGCGCCGTCCGATGACCCGCAAGGAGGTCCAGCTCTTCCTCGACCACGCCGACGACCAGGTCGAGGTGGCCTTGAGCCGGGGTCACAAGGGGGCTCTGGCGCGTTACCGCGACGCCGCTGTCTTCAAGGTCATCTACGCCTGGGGGCTGCGCTGCTCGGAGGCGTCCGGGCTGGACGTGCTCGATTTCCATCCCCATGCCGACACCCCGGAGTTGGGCCGCTTCGGCTCCCTGTCCGTCAGGTCCGGCAGGCGGATCAGGGGCCTGCCGCCACCGCGGCGGACTGTCGTCAGTCTGATGCCGTGGGCGGTGGAAGCGGTCGAGGACTATCTGGGGCACGTCCGGCCTCGGTACCGCGGCAACCATCAGCACGCCCTCTGGCTGACCGAGCGGGGCGGCCGCCTGAGAACCAGGGAGATCGAGGAGAGGTTCGCGGCCTATCGGGACGCGCTCGACCTGGACAAGGCGTTGACGCCGCACTGCATGCGCAGCGCGTACATGGCCCACCTTCTCGAGGACGGCGCCGACCTGACGTACGTACAGGAACAGGTCGGGCATCGCTTCGCCACAACGACCGCCACCTGCGCGCGTTCCGCGGAGGAAACGGCATGACGGCGACATTCGACTACCGCTGGCATCTGCGCGCCGTCATGGCCGACCGCGGACTGTACGCCACCACCGACCTGCGACCGCTCCTGGCGGAACGGGGTTTCCCACTGTCGCAGAGCCAGGTCTACCGGCTGGTCGCCGAGCGGCCGGAACGGCTGAGCCTGCCCATACTGATGGCCCTGCTGGACATCCTCAACTGCACGATAGAGGACCTGATCGAGCCGGTCAGGAAGGCGGACGGCCAGGAAGCGCGGCCTTCAGGTACGCAGGCCCGGTTCGGCTCACGGCCGACCCGGGCGCGCGTCCTGCCGGAAACCTAGCCCAGGTACGCCTCCCGTACGCGGGGGTCGGCCAGCAGCCGCCCCGCGGGGCCCGACAGGGTCGTACGGCCGAGGTCGATCACGTAGCCGTGGTCGGCCAGGGTGAGGGCGGCCAGGGCGTTCTGCTCGACCATGAGGATCGTGGTCCCCCGGCCGCGGAGCACGGCGATGGTGTCGAGAATCTGCTGGCTCATGATCGGAGAAAGGCCCATGGTGGGCTCGTCGAACATGAGCAGCTTCGGCCTGGCCATCATGGCCCTGCCGATCGCCACCATCTGCTGCTCCCCTCCGGAGAACAGCCCCGCACGCTGAGTCCGCCGCTGCCCCAGGACGGGGAAGAGGTCGTAGACGAGTGCCGCGTCCTTCTCGATGTCGCGGTCTCTGCGCAGGTGAGCGCCCAGGAGCAGGTTCTCCTCGACGGTCATCCCGCCGAACAGCCGGCGGCCCTCCGGGCAGTGCGCGATGCCGGCGGCCAGGATGGCGTGGGCCGGCAGCTGATGGATCGACCGGCGCCGGAAGAGGATCTCGCCGTGGAGCGGGCGGAGCAGGCCGGAGATCGTTCGCAGCGTGGTGGACTTGCCCGCTCCGTTCGCGCCGACCAGGCAGACGATCTGCCCCTCGGCCACGGTGAAGCTGACGTCCTTGACCGCTTCGATGGCACCGTAGGCGACCGACAGGCCCTTCACTTCGAGCATCAGGTGGTTCCCAGGTAGGCCTCGATGACGCGGGGATCGGCGCGTACGGTCCCTGGCGGGCCGTCGGCCAGCATCCGTCCACGTACGAGCACGTGGACATGGTCACAGAGGGAGAAGATGAACTTGGTGTCGTGCTCGATCACCACCACGGCGATCCCGCGGTCGCGGATGGCGCCGATCAGCGTGCGCATGGCCGTGGTTTCCTGGCCGTTCATGCCCGCGGTGGGCTCGTCCAGCATGAGCACCGCCGGGTCGCCGGCCAGCGCTCTGGCGATCTCCAGGCGGCGCTGGTCACCGTAGGGGAGACTGCGCGCCGGCGTGCCACCCTCGGGACGGAGGCCGACGAAGGCCAGTTCGGTGCGGGCCCGCTCGATGGCCGCCGCCTCACTCCTGCGGAAACCAGGGCCGTGCAGGAGCGCACTCAGCAGGCCCTGCCTGATCCGGGTGTGCCGGCCGACGAGGACGTTGTCGAGGGCGGACATTCCCGGGAAGAGGCGGATGTTCTGGAACGTGCGGCTCACCCCGTTGCCCATGGCCTCGGCGGGATCGGCCGCAAGTGGCCGCCCGTCCAGCAGGACGCGTCCGCCGGTCGGGGCGTACAGACCGGTCAGGCAGTTGAACAGGGTGGTCTTGCCGGCCCCGTTCGGGCCGATCAGGCCGACGATCCGCCGGTCCGGCACGGTGAGCGTGACGTCGTCGAGCGCCACGAGCCCGCCGAAGGCCATGGAGACGCGCTCGGCCGTCAACGTCATGAGGACACCAACCCCTGCGGACGGAAACGCATGATCAGGATGAGGGCGAGACCGAAGAGCATCAGCCGGTAGTCGCTGAACTCGCGCAGCTTCTCCGGCAGCACGAACAGCAGTGACGCGCCCACGATCGCACCGGGAACCGTGCCCATCCCGCCGAGCACCACCGCGGCCAGCAGGGTGACGGACTCGCTGAAGTCGAAGCTCTCGTACCCGACCGTCCCCATCTTGTGCGCGAAGACCGCGCCCGCCAGGCCCGCCAGCATGGCGCCCACCAGGAAGGCCAGGATCTTGGCCCGTCCTGTGCGCACTCCCATGGCCCTGGCGACGTCCTCGTCCTCCTTGATCGCCCGCCAGGCGCGGCCCATGCGGCTGCTCTTCAGGTTCAGCAGTACCGCCACCGCCCCCGCGACCATGAGCACCGCGACCACGTAGTAGAGGAAGCCCGCGGGAAGCGCGCCGAGCGGCTCGTTGAAGTCCTGGCCGAACATGGTGATCTGCGGGATGCCGGGAATGGAGTTGGCGCCTCCGGTCAGGCCGCCGATGTTGTTCTGTGCCGCCCTGAAAAAGATCTCCCCGAAGGCGAGGGTCACGATGGCCAGATAGTCGCCCCGTACGCGCAGGGTGGGCGCACCGACCACGACGCCGAAGACGCCGGCCGCCGCGGCGCCCGCGAGCGCGGCCAGCGGGAAGGGCAGCGTGTGGGCCAGATTCGCCGCGGTGAAGGCGCCGAGTCCGAGGAAGGCCACGTAGCCGAGGTCGAGCAGCCCGGCCAGGCCCACGACGATGTTGAGCCCGGTCGCGGTGGCCGCGTAGATGCCGATGGTGGCGGCCACGGTCATCCAGTAACCCGTGCCGGCTTCGGTGAGCGGCAACATCAGGGCGCAGGCCAGCATTACGGTGAAGGCGAAGAGCCTGTGCCTCTCGGTGAGCGCGGCCAGCCAGGTCAGGATCCCGTACGCGGACAACGACCCGATCAGAGCCAGGCCGAATCCGCAGAAGGCCAGGAACTCCGCCGCGCCGTACGAGTTGGTCGCCCTGCTCTGTCCGCCCGCCGTCAGCGTCTGCGTCACCAGCCACAGCAGTGCGGCGAAGGCGGCGAGCAGGGCCAGCCAGGCCACCGCCCGCCCGGGCAGCTTCAGCTCGGGAGCCGGCAGGGCCCGGCCCGACCACACCACGAGCGCGCCGCCGACCAGCGCGACGGGCCCGCCGATCGACAGCGCGCCATAACCGATGAGGAATCCCGTGTGCACCAGAGCGATGATCAGCACGCCGATGCCCACGGACCGGCGGGCGCGGGGCAGCAGCGCGGCGGCCAGCCCGAGCAGCACCAGGTGCAGGCGGAATCCGGTGACCAGGTACGGGGCGTCGAAGAACTGCAACGTCGCCAGGTCGGGATAGGCGCCCGCGGGAAGCACGACGGAGGCCCACGGAAGCAGGGCTCCGGCCAGGACGACCACCGCTCCCGCCACCGGGCGCCACGTACGGCGATCCGAGACCGGCCGGACCTCGGGGGGCCGCGTCGTCACCTGCGTCATGCGCGTACCCCTTCCGACCGGCCGAGGAATCCCTGGGGACGGAACATGAGCACCAGGATC
This sequence comes from Nonomuraea diastatica, assembly GCF_004349015.1. Lineage (NCBI taxonomy): Bacteria > Bacillati > Actinomycetota > Actinomycetes > Streptosporangiales > Streptosporangiaceae > Nonomuraea > Nonomuraea diastatica. The sequence continues at coordinate 18,317 of NZ_SMKP01000157.1, read as the reverse complement.
AACAGCACGAAGACCCAGACGTAGTCGTACTGGGCGCCTCCCCAGGCGTACTGGCCGGCCAGCGACTTCACCAGGCCGATGCAGAGAGCGCCCAGCATGGCGCCGCGAATGTTGCCGATGCCGCCGAGCACGGCGGCCGTGAAGGCGAAGATGCCGTTCTGGAAGCCGATCATGGTGTCGATCTGCGTGTAGTGGATGCCGTACAGCACGGCTCCGATGCCGGCCAGGACCGCGCCGATCACGAACGTCGCCAGCATCACCCGGTCCGGGTTGATCCCCATGAGCCGGGCCGTGTCGGGGTCCTGCGCCGTGGCCCGCATCGCGCGACCGAGCCGCGAGCGCTCCACGTACAGGTGCAGCGCCCAGGCCAGCAGCGGAGCGACGGCCAGGGCGAGCACCCCGGTCCACAGGACGGACACCGTGCCCATGACGAGGTGGCCGTTGGCGAAGGCCCGCGGGAACGGCAGTGGTGAGGTCGCGTGCGGGTAGAAGACCCGCACCACCTCCTGCAGGAGGATCGACACACCGAGCGCGGTGATCAGCGGGGCCAGCTTGTGTGATCCGCGCAGCGGCCGGTAGGCCAGCCGCTCCATCGCGACCGAGACGGCGACGGAGGCCGCCACCGCCGCGACGACCATCACCGGCAGCGCGACGTACCAGCTCACCCCCTCCGGGAGCAGGTACAGGAAAGCGAAGTGGGCACCGAAGGCGCCCACCATGAACACCTCGCCATGAGCGAAATTGATCAGTTGAACGATGCCGTACACCATGGTGTAGCCGAGCGCGATCAGTCCGATCAGCGCCCCCTGCACCAGGCCGTTGACGATCTGCTGGGACAGGGTCGCCACGGCTCACTTCTCTTCGAACTGGCCGCTCAGCACTGCCTTCCAGGCGCCGGAGGTGACCCTGTAGACGGTGAACATCTTGTTCAGGCTGTCGCCGTACTGGTCGAAGCCCACCACGCCGTTGGCGCCCGCGTCCGTCTTGTACGCCTGGACCTGTGCGATCAGCTGGGTGCGCTGCTGCGGCGAGCCCGTCCATTCGCCGGTCGCGGTCACCTTGCCAAGCGAGGTGACGATCACGTTGGCGGCGTCGTACGCGAACGCCCCGAAGCCGCCGTACCCGTCGGAGAAGCCCTTCTTCTTGTACGCCTCCACAAAGGCCTTGCCGGTCTCCAGCTTCTCGATCGGCGCGCCGACCGACGTCGCCACATCTCCCTCCTTGCCGCCGAGGGCGATGAACTGCGGGTCGTACAGACCGTCGGTACCGGAGATGGGCACGACCAGCCCGAGATCCTTGGCCTGCTTGCTGAGCGGCCCTGCCACGTGGTACTCCGACCCGACGTAGATCGCTTCAGGACGGGTGGCCTTCACCTTGGTCAGCACGCTGGAGAAGTCACTGTCGTTCTCGTTGACCTTCTCCCTGATGAGGATCCGCGCGCCGAGCTTCTTGGCTTCCTTGGCGAACTGCGTCGCGCTGTTCTCACCCACGGCCTTACCGTCCGTGATGATGGCGAGCCTCTTCTTGCCCTCTTCCTCCACCATGTAGCGGGCGTTGTAGGGCCCCTGGAGATCGTCGGTGCCCACGACGCGGAAATAGTTCGGATACTGCCGCTTCGGCACCGCGGCGAAGTCCACGCCCCTGGTCAGCGCCGGATCGGTGTTGCCCGGCGAGATCTCCAGCAGGTTGGCGGGGGCGATCTTCGGCTGGATGGCCCTGGCCACTCCGGAGTTGTACGGGCCCACGATCCCCACGACGCTCGGATCGTCCGCGAAACGCTGAGCCGCCGCCGCCCCCTTGTCCGGATTGGCCTCGTCGTCCTGCGCGTCCACCGTGAGCCGGTATCCCTTGATCGCGCACTTCGCGTTGGCCTGCTCGACCGCGAGTTGCACCGAGTTGCGAATGCCCAGCCCGATCGCCGACACCTTGCCCGACATGGGCGCGATCACCCCCACGACCAGCGTCCCCCTGCTCGTGTCGCAGCCGCCGGCACCGCTCGTGGCCTCGGTCTTGTTCGCCCCGCAGCCGCCAGAGGCCAGCGCGATGCCGAGGGCCAGCGGCCCGGACAGCACAGCGGCACTCTTCCTTTTCAATGGAAACTCCCTGCCCCGTTGAGTGACTCTCACTTCAGGTCGAGCAAGGTAGAACCCTTTACTGTCCACTTGACAGATCAATCTCTGACCATCTCGCTTCTCACGAGTGGGCCGACGAGGTGTCGGTGCCGTACAGCTCCCGGTGCCACAGGTCGGCGAAGACCCGTTCGATGCCGGCCGTCAGATGGCGGCGGTAGGTGGTGAAGGGGAGGCCGAGTCGTTCCGCGGCCATCTCCTGGGTGGGCGTGCCGCGCAGGAACGTGGCCGACAGCGCCCGGTAGGACTTGACCGCCCGCGGATCCTCGCGCAGATCGTCGATCGCCTGGCGCAGCAGGTCGCCCAGTGCCGTGGCGGGATCCTGCCCGGCCCGCTCGGCGATCAGTCTCGTGCGTACCAGCGGGGAGGCGGACAGCTCGTCCGGCCGCGACAACTGGCGCAGCGCCTTGCGGACCTCCTCGCTGAACTCCGCCTGGGACAGCACCGCCAGTTCCGCGGGCGCGGCACCCGGGTCCTCTGGAGATGTCGTGTCGGGCAGGCGGCTCACCTGCCCCAGCCACGCCTGCGCCGGCACCGCGCGCCAGTCATGTGCGAACAACGTGTACGCGTGATCACCCAGCCGTGGCTGCTCGGTGATGTCACGCATGTCGTAATGCCGCAGGTGCTCCATCCACGCGTGGCTGGGATGCCGGATCGCGATGTAGGACCATGCCATCCGCTCGGCCCGCAGGCAATTGCCGATGATTCGCCATTGGATCAGATCCATAACGGGTGAAAGTCCGCGAAACGGCGGCAGCGCCCAGAGCCGGCTGACCGCCAGGTATTCGCCGGCGCGCAACGGCGTGGTGGCACGCGCATGCGCCCAGGCCCCGGCCACGATGGGATCGGCCGCCACTTCCTCCTCATCGATCTCCGTTAAAGGCAACCACGCGGAGAAGGCCACCACCTGGCCGGTTTCCGTGCGTCGATACACACGGAAGGCCTCCGGCTGACGCCGCGCCCAGAACGCGGCGCTGTCGGCGGACGCCTCTCCCTCGGTAGTCGTGGCCACCCGCAGCAAAGTGCCAACGTCCTCCTCCCGCAACACGTCTTCATGGAACTCGCCCTCGTCGTGACCGCCGTGGAAATCGGCCAGCGCGCGATTGTCGCGATGCAGGTAGAGCAGGGCCGCGACCGCGCCGGGCACGTCCGCGTCGCTCGCCGCGCGCACCCTGTCCGCCAGGTGCGCATGGATGCGGTCGTGCATCACCGCATACCCCTCGGGATCGCGCCACCTCAGGTCCGCCTCCAGCACCTCCCGCACCACGTCGTGCGGAAACAGGCCCAGGCTGCTGGACTCCACGAACGGCAACCGCCGCAACCACAGGAACATGCATGCGGCCTCCTCCGGCAAGGCCGCCCGCAGCAGGTCCTCCGTCGTCATGTACGCGTGCGCGCAAATCTCCAGGGCATACCGGTGCGTGGCCGACGGTAGCTCGCCGACGAGCTGGTCCAGCAACGTGGCCACCACGTCGTGGTTCGGCATCCACCGCTTGCTGGCCCCTCCGTCCTTCACCGCCACGGCCGCCCCCAGCAGCAGCGCGAGCGGATGGCCGCCGGCGAAGGCCAGCAGCGGCTCGCGCAGCTCGGCGGGCACCCCGGAGGAGTCCATCAGGGCTTGGGCGTCGGTGATCTGCAGATCGCGCAGCGGCAGCACCTCCAGCGCCCCCGCCCACCCCGGATCCGCCTGCCACCGCATGTCCGGCGGGTATCGCCCCGCGATCACCACCAGCGCCCCCAGAGGCACCCGTGGCAGGAACCGCTCGCGCAGCCATCCCTCCAAGCCCTGCATGTGCTCGAAGTTGTCGATGAGCAGCACCGTGTTCGCATCGCGAAGCACCTGCTCGGCCTCGGCCTCGAAGGCCGCCGTCGACGGCTCCAGCGTGCGCCCGTCCACCACGAACACCTGCCGAGCCGCCAGCATGGCCTCGTGCGCGAAACGCCGCAGCAGAGCCGACTTGCCGATGCCGCCGGGACCGTGGACGTACAGGACGCTGCAACCGCCGCCGTTCATCGCCGTGCGGAAAAGCCTGAGTTCTTTCTGCCGTCCGACGAACGACATCTCACGCGCTACCTGCAGCCGCCCTCCCAGCAGTCCGGGCTTATCAATGTCCCCCGATGACATTTACATAACTCCTCTCCGAACACTCGGTCGATGCCACTGTCGAGTGCCGGTCCGTGCCTTTTCGGACGCGCTGGTCGGATTCTCGTGAACCATCCACGAGGCTATGAAAGAACCACGAGTGGTGACAATACCGCCCGCTGCACGGCAGGGCGTACAGCAGGCCGCTCCTCCACTTCCTCGCCCGCGCAATAAAACGGGGAATCAATTCATTGGACGCATGGATCGTTCATTCTCCTGCCTCAGATTCGCACATCCGATAGTCGAACCCAGTGAACAACATTTCCGCCCCTCCGACGGCGGCTGGTCCGGTTGGGCTCCACCGCGCCAGGCGTGGATGAGCATCCAATGAGCGCGCTACCGTGGCCTCCAAGGGAGGGCGCTGCCGGCAATGCGGGCGCCAGAGGAGATCATCGAGCGGCCCAGACGACCCGGCGCAGGCGGCCCAGGTCATCGCGATGACCCTGGCCGGCCTCCCAGCAACCACCCCCGATGCGACCCGAGAAACCGACTCCTTTCTCCGTTCAGGTTCGACAGGGTGCGCGCGGCGTACCTGGGCCGAACAGGGCGTCCAAGACAATATGTCTGCACAGACAGGTATATTTTCAGCCGAAAAGCCCTGTCTTAGAGGCCGGCCGCCCGCGCCTTCTCATGCACCTCGGCGGCGACGTCCGTGAACTCCTGGGCGTCGCGGGGGCCCACCTGGAGGTCAATGAGGATCTCCTCGAAGCCGATCCTGGCGTGTGCGGCGAGGTCTTCGACGATCTGATCAGCGTCGCCCTGGAAGAGGGCGCGGTCCTGGCCCTCGTACGGCTTGGGGGTGTAGACGGCGTTCGCCCGCAGCACCGTCTGGATCGGCCTGGTGCGCCCGCGCTCGGCCGCTAGGTCCCGCAGCTCGCGCCACTGGGCGGCGGTTGTCTCGGCGCCCATGGCCAGGGGCAGCCAGCCGTCGGCGTGGTCGATGAGACGGCGCTGGGCCTGCCTGGTGCTCGCGGCCAGCAGGATCGGAATCGGCCGGACGGGCTTGGGGCCCACCACGGCCGGCGCGATCCGGGTGATCTCGCCGTCGTACGTCACCGGGTCGGGCCCCCACACCGCCCGGCAGACCTCGATCACCTCGTCCAGCGTCTTGCCGCGTTCCTCGAAGGGCCGCACGCCCGCCGCCGCGTACTCGTCGAGCGACCAGCCCGAGCCGAAGCCCGCGACCACCCGGCCGCCGCTCGCCGCGTCCAGCGTGGCGAGGGACTTGGCGAGTTGGAACGGCATGTGCAGAGGCGCCACCAGCACGGACGTGCCCAGCCTGACCCGTTCGGTGACCGCCGCCGCCAGGGACAGCGTGACCAGCGGCTCGGCCACGGAACGATAGAAGTCGTGCCAGGGCAGGCCGGGAACGCCGAACATGCCTTGGGTGGCGGGCTCGGGGAAGAGGGCGCGTTCGTAAGACCACAGGCTCTGGTATCCGATCCGCTCGGCGGCGCGTGCCACGCCGGGCAGCTCCCCGACGGAATACTGGCGGGTCTGCGGCAGGCCGAGCCCCAGTGGGGTTGTCATGATGGGTGAGCTCCTCCAATGTGACTATCGCTGAGTGGCCGGGCGGATGACGATCTCGTTGACGTCCACATCGGACGGCTGCCCGACGGCGTAGGAGATGGCAGCCGCGATCGCGTCGGCGGAGATGAGTTTCTCCCGGAAGGCGCGGATGAGCTCCTTGGTGTCCGGATCGGTGATCGAGCCGGCGATCTCGGACTCGACGATGCCGGGGGAGATCGTGGTGACCCGGATGCTCGGGTCGAGCTCGACGCGTAGGCCCTCGGTAATGGCCCAGGTGGCGTACTTCGTGCCGGAGTAGACGGCGCTCGTGGGCATCACCTCGTGGGCTCCCACGGAGGCGACGGTGACGAAGTGGCCGGAACCGAGGCGCTGGAAGTGGGGCAGGGCGGCGGCGATGCCGTTCAGCAGCCCGCGGATGTTGACGTCGATCATCTGGTTCCACTCGTCGGTGAGTAACGAGTCCAGCCGGGACAGGGGGCCGATCCCGGCGTTGTTGACGAGCACGTTGATCCGGCCGTGACGGTCCACGGCGGTGTCGACGAAGTCGGCGACGTTCTTGGCGTCGGTGACGTCGAGGCGGTGCGTGTCGGCGGTGCCGCCCGCGTCCCTGATCGTCCCGGCCAGCGCGGCGAGGCGATCCGTACGGCGGGCGCCCAGAACGACAAGATGCCCGTCACGGGCCAGTCGCAGCGCGGTGGCGTGCCCGATCCCGCTGCTCGCCCCGGTGATGAGTGCCACTTTCGACACTTGCTTTCAACCCTTTCGATAGGCGGGTAAGTAGGTGATGCATCACCTACATGACATGAACCATACATGACTTGTCACCTACGCTGCTAGACTGCTCCCGTGGCTGTGACGAAGGACATCCCGTGGCTGACCGACCACGAGCAGCGCATGTGGCGGCGGTGGCTGGGTCTCAACGAGGAGCTACTGGCGACGCTCAACCGCGAGATGCAGAGCGACACCGGGCTGTCCAACCCCGACTACCAAGTGCTGGCCGTCCTCAGCGAATCCGCCGAGGGGCACATGCGGGTGTCCGAGCTGGCGGCGTCGTTGCAGTGGGAACGCAGCCGGGTCTCCCACCACGCCGCGCGGATGGAGAAACGGGACCTGGTGTCCCGGCGGGGGTGCCCGGAAGACGGCCGCGGCGCCTTCATCCGCATCACCGAGACGGGGCGGACGGCCATCGAGCAGGCCGCGCCCGGTCATGTGCGTGCTGTCAGGCGCCTGGTCTTCGACGTGCTCACCGCGGAGGAGGTGGCGCAGCTCGACGAGATCTTCCACCGGCTGCGCACCCGCGTCGGCTTGACGACCGAATGAATCCGCGCCTCTGCTCCCATTCCGCTCCCGCCGACACTTACCGCTTAACCTGTAGAAACAGGATCACGCGAAGATCGATTCATACACCACATCCGTGGACGTGGACGTGACCGTCGTCCCGTGCCGTGCGTGCTCCGACAGTCCGTGCCCGCGCCCCAAGGAGAAGACTCCTCGACGTAGTCGGCCAACGTCGCGAACACACGGTCAGTGACCTGTGCTGACGCAATCGCGTGTACCCGGTGACAGACTCTTATCGACACGTCCGCCTATCGGCTCCGCGCCGCCGCCAGCGGTCTGGCCTCCGTCGAACGGCCGGCCTGATCGTGAGCGAGGGCGTGCAGCCCAGCTTGATCGGACAGTCCAACCCCGGTGCGCCCGGACTGCACACCGATGAGCAGGTCGCCTCCTGACCGTCGCTGGGAAGGCCAACGGCGGCCGGATCTTCACCAATTCCGGGGGATCAAGCGCGGCCTTACCCGGCAAGGCGCTGCGTTGTGGTTTACGCGGCAAGGCCCTGCTTGAGAGCCGCAGCCATGCGGACGACGCGCTCTGCCTGGTGGCGGGCGGCGTTACGAGTTTGGTCGCTGATGGGATTGTTGCCTTGAGCGTCGACGTGAGAGGTGCCGTACGGGTTACCGTCCACGAACTTGACCGGGTCCGTGTAGCCGGGTGAGACGATCAGGCCGCCGAAGTGGTGGATGGAGTTGTACAGGGCCAGCAGCGTCGTCTCCTGGCCACCGTGGTTGGTGGCCGTGGTGACGAAGCCGCTGTAGACCTTGTCGGCCAGCGCTCCCTGGGCCCACAGGCCGCCGAGCGTGTCGACGAACTGCTTCAGCTGGGAGGACACGTTGCCGAACCTGGTCGGCGTACCGAAGATCACAGCGTCGGCCCACTCCACATCGGCGGGGGTGGCCACCGGGATCTCCGTGCTGGCCGCCGCGTGCGCGGCCCATGCCGTGTTGGAGGCGATCGCGGCCTCGGGCGCGAGTTCGGGGGTCTTCAGCAGACGTACATCCGAGCCGGCCTTTTCAGCTGCCTCGGCGATGTCCTCGGCGATCTGGGCGCTGAACCCGGTGGCGGAGTAGTAGATGACGGCGAGCTTCACAGAGGGGGTCATGATGGGGAGTTGCCTTTCGTATGGTCGTGTCGGTCGGGACGTTCGGTGGTCGCGACCTGGATGAGGAGGGCAGGTCGAGCATGTGGGCGGTGAGGTCGGCGAGACGTTGCCGAAGATTGTGAGATCCAGGCGCGCCCCCGCGCCGACCAGCAGGATAATGACTGTGGAACCTCAAGATCCCCGACGGAGTCGCTCAGCCGCGATGTCGGTGGGTGAGCCGCCGACTGGCGGCGCACTCACCATGGGGTTACCTGGTCCTCGCGCGGTAGATCGCGTCGTTCAGGTACTGCCGCTTCTTCGCCTCGTCGGCAGTGCTGTCATCTGGTACCGATGAACACGTTGTCGATCGACCAAGAACCGTACTGGTTGGCGCGCCCGCTGGAGTGGAACCGCACGAGCACGCCCAAGTGCCCGGCGGCCTGCGGAATCGGCACCGTCATCCGTCCCCGGGTTCCACCCGTGGCTGCGGGTCCTTCCCAGGCGGTCGACCATGTCAGCCCGCCGTTCAGGCTCAGTTCGACGCCGCCGGTCAGCAGGTAGGGATAATAAGCGCTGTCGAACTCGATAACCGGGCTCTCCTGGCCGGTCAGGTCGACCGCGGGAGAGACCAGCGAGGTATCGACCGCAGTCTCCGGCCGATCGGTGCCGTAGATGCCGGCAAAGGACCCGTCGGAGCCCGGTGGCCGAGCAAAGGGTGTGTCGACGAACTTCCAGGTAAGATCTTTGCCGGGCGCGTGGGTGATCGCCCAGCCCTCCTGCGGTGTCCAGCTCCGCCAGCCCGTGAACTCCGTGTAGACGCTCGTCGGCTGCGCGCTGCCGGTCTCCTGGGACAGCGGAGCCGCCGATACGGCAGGCTGATCGCTCAGCGTGGAGACGGTGAACACAGTCGCCGCAATTGTAAAGCCGGAAAATATCGACAAGAGCCTTCGTCGCTGGACTGAATGATGCTGTTTCATTTGTTTTCCTTTCGCTGTTCAGCTTGTAAGCGGCTGACGCAGGTCAGTCGAGCCCACGGCAGGCTGCGGTGTACGCCGCCATCGTGGACGATTCCCTGACCGGAGAGGTAAGGGACCGACGCTCGAGTGGAGCAACCGCGAGGTCGATGCTCTGGTGAACAACGCCCGTCGACGGCCGCCTGGGCCTGATTTAGATCGATCAGGTCCGCGTGGACGATCAGATCGCGATCGCGGTTTGGCGGTCTCGTCCATGAGGTCGCGGTCGAATACGGCGACGCGGGCGCTGACATCGGCCAGTGACCCGGCGAAGGTCTGTCCGAGACCTGACGCACCACCGGCGACGACAACGGTCCAGCCGTCCAGTCGGAACCGGTCGATGGGCTTGTGTCCTCCGATGGACTTTGCGTCATGAGGCACGCTCCTGCCTGAGCACTACTGAGAGCAGCCGTCCTGTGCCGGGGTTCTCAGATCCCAATACGACTGTTGTTGCCAGGCTCGGCGCGGATCTCTCCATCCTCGCAGCCCGGCATCAGGTACAACAAGCTGCCTGCGCAGACACATTTCAGCATTCGGTGTGAGATAGATCACTTAACCTTGATCTGGTCGGAAATTGAGACCGTTCGGTAGGCACACGTCAGCAACCCGTCGCTGCTATAGCGCAGGTGATGCTCTTGAACTGCAAGAACATAAAGTGCTGAGCCGCCAGCGGGGTGGCCCTGGATCTCCAGAGTCTGGTTCACCGCCTTCTTGGCCATCTTCAGCCCGGCGGTGGGGCGGGTCGCGATCCGCTCGGCGAGGGGCAGCGTGGCCGACTCCAGGTCGGCTCGGGGAACGACCTGGCTGACCATGCCCAATTCCGTGGCCTCCGACGCCGAGAGGGCGTCCCCAGTGAACAGCAGTTCCTTCGCACGGCGGGCACCGAACTCCCACGGGTGCATGAACAGCTCGACAGCGCCGATGCCGAACGCCGTGACAGGGTCGGCGAAGAGCGCGTCCTTACTGGCCACGATCAGATCGGTGGGCCACATGATCATCATGCCGCCCGCGAACACCCGCCCCTGGACCGCGGCGATGCTCGGCTTGGGGAAGTTGCGCCAGCGCCAGTGCAGCTGCAGGAAGACCTCGCTTGCCCAGGCCATGTCGCCTTCGACGCCGCCGAGGCCGAAGCCGCCCTCCAGCGTCACCTGGTCCATCCCATCGGTACTGAACAGCGCATCGACGGTCTTTGACGTTGGCCAGATTCCGCATCCCACCTCGGCCTCGAGGTCTGGCAGAGATGGCCTCGCCCGACCAGCGCACGTCAGCTCAGACGTCGGCAGCACTCGAAATAATTGCCTGCGCAGGCATATTTACGGGCGCGGACCAGTGGTCGGAGGCTGACCGGAGAAAGGGGAACAACATGCCGTTCGAGATCGGCGTCATGACGTTCGGGGGACGATCCCGGTCGCGTTCTTCGCCTCCGCCGGAGACTTCGACGGGACAACCCTGCTCAACCCCGCATCTACGGACGTATCGAGGTCGGCCTCACTGACATCGCAGACCTTCTCAAAGCTCGCGCGACGGGCACGGAGACGACACAGCCTCGCAGACCGGCGAATAGCCAGCCCCATGCACTCTCACCGAGTGCATCCAGCAGGCAGAGGCCCGAATCCGCGACCCCATACTTCCACCTCACCCTACTCACTGACAGGAGCGTCATGTCCGCTGTGTTCGTAGCCGGCGCGACCGGCCGCCTAGGCCGCTTGATCTTCGACAGTCTGCGACAGCGGGACGTGCAGGTCCACGCCCTGGTCAGGCCGGGCAACATCGATGGCCGCAAGGCATTCGTCGACGACCCGGCCATCGAGGTCGTGGACGAGCCTGCGCTGGCACCGCCATCTGGCATTGCGTAAGTGGACCTTCACCGATAAATGGCGCCCAGCCCGGCCCGGCACAGCCGGGCGATCAAGGCACTGGGGATGCGGATGGCGCGGGAGAATCCGACCTGGAGGCATCGGCGGATCCAGGGTGAGTCGGCCCGGCTGGGTACACGATCGCGGCCTCCACGGTGTGGGAAATCCTGCACACGGTCGGCATCGATTCGGCTCCCCGCCAGACAGGTCCGGCCTGGCGGTAGTTCCTGACCGCTCACACCCACGCGATCACCGCGTGCGACTTCCTCGAGGTCGAAACGGTGCTAATCAAACGGCTGTATGTGCTGGGCTTCATCGAGCACGGCACCCCGGCAACTGCACCTGGCCGGAGTAACCACGCACCCGACCGGAGCATGGACCACGCAGCAAGCCCGCAACCTGCGCATGGACCTGGGTGACCGCATCGCCGGACTGCGGTTCGTGATCCACGATCGCGACCCGCTCTTTTCGGGAAGTCTTCAAAGCCGAAGGACTACGAGCCGTCTCCACCTTGCCGCGGACACCGAAAATGAACGCCTATCTGCGAGCGGGTCATCGGCACCCTGCGCCGCGAACTCCTGGACCGCATCCTGATCCTCAACAAACGCCACCTGGCCCTCGCGCTCCAGAGGTATTGATCCACTACAACCGGCACCGGCGGCACCAACATCCCCCGGGCGCCACGATGCAGCCCTTCTACGACGTGACCGGGCTCAATGACGTGCGATCCATCCGCCGAAAACCACAGGCACGATCAACGAATACCACCACGCCGCTCAACCACCGTAAGTCGACGAGATGTCAGCTCACCAGGAACTGGGTGGCCGCCAGCTCCCGGTAGAGCTCGTCCTGTCCCACCAGCTCGTCGTGCGTGCCCACAGCCCGGACGCCGCCCGCCTCCATGACCACGATCCGGTCGGCGCCGGTCACCGTGGACAGGCGGTGCGCGATGACCAGCACCGTGGTCTCCTCGGCGACCTCGGCCACGACCTCGCGCAGGCGCAGCTCGTTGACCGCGTCGAGCTGCGAGGTGGCCTCGTCGAGCAGCAGCAGCCTGGGCTTGCGCAGCAGCGCCCTGGCGATGGCGACGCGCTGCCGCTCGCCGCCGGACAGCAGCACGCCGCGGTGCCCGACCGGCGTCTCCAGCCCGTCGGGCAGCCTGGCCACCAGGTCGTCGAGCCGCGTGCGCGCGATCGCCCGCCGCAGCTCCTCCTCCGTCGCGTCCTTGGCGGCGAACAGCAGGTTCTCCCGCAGCGTGCCGGCCAGGACGGGTGCGTCCTGCTCGACGTAGCCCAGCGAGGCCCGCAGCTCGGCCAGCGGCCAGTCGAGGATGTCCCTGCCGTCGACGACGATCCTGCCGTCCTGGTGGTCGTAGAAGCGCTCCAGCAGCGCGAACACCGTGGACTTGCCCGCTCCTGACGGCCCCACCAGCGCTGTCAGGCCGCCGGGCGGCACCTCGAAGCTCACCCCGGCGTGCACCACCGGCCGGTCGTCGCCGTACCGGAAGACCACGTCCTCGAAGCGCACCCCGACCGGCCGGCCGCCCTCCTTCGCCTCGGCGCCCACCGGCTCCGCGGGCAGGTCCTCGATCTCCTTGATCCGCTTCATCGCGGCCAGCCCCTGCTGCAACTGCACCCCGCCCTGGACGAGCTGCCCGATCGGCGGAACGAGGTAGAACAGGTAGAGCAGGAACGCGATCAGCGACGACACCTCCAGCGCGCCGGAGGCGACCCGCGAGCCGCCCACGGCCAGCACGGCCAGGAACGAGATCTGCACCGCCATCCACGTCGCCACTCCCGCGAGCGACGTCCAGCCGGCGACCTGCAGCCCGCGGTCGCGGGCTCGCACGGCCGCCTCGCCGACCACGGCGATCTCCCGCTCCTCCGCGCCGCTGGCCTTGACCGTCCGGTACGCCTGCAGCGCCCGGTCCAGCACGGCCCCCATCTCGCCCACGGCCTCCTGGGCCTGCGACTGAGCCCGCTGGATACGCGGCATGATCAGCGCGACCAGCCCGCCGATCACCACCACCACGAGCAGCGTGACCAGCAGCAGCACGCCGTCCATGGTCACCATCATCACGATGGCCCCGACCAGCATGAACACCGCGCTGACGGACTCGACGATGCCGTTGGTCAGCACCGCCCGCAACAACGTCGTGTCACCGGTCACCCGCGACAGCAGGTCGCCGGGCTTGAGCCGGTCGACGTCGGCGACCCTGAGCCGCAACATCCGGTCCACCAGCCTGCGCCGGGCGCCGAGCACGATGCCCTCGCCCGTGCGCTCCATCAGATAGGTCCCCCCGGCCGAGACGACGGCACTGATCAGCACCATCGCGGTCAGCCACAGCAGCGGCCCGGCCATCGACCGGTCCTGCCCGAACGCGTCCACCACGTACTTGGCCAGCAACGGCAGCGCGAGCCCCGCCGCCGAGCCGATCAAGCTCAATAACCCGCCCACGACCAGGACTCTCCGGTGCGGGCGCACGTAGCCGAGCAGCTCTTTGACCACCACATCCCCTTTCACGATATTTCTCAACTTCTCTCCAACGAGCAGAGGCCCGCGATCGGCAGGCGGACTTGGTCGCGCCGCAGCGGTCATCGCATCGTCGATGGCCGGGCTCCGCCCTGATAGCGGCACCCCTTCCTCACACCGCGAGGCCCGAGCAATCTCGAACGACCACACCGTTCGAGCAGGGCAGGCCCTCGATCGGCGCCACGCATGTCGACGTACGCGACAGCGCAGCTGAGTGCCGCTACGGACAGTGCAGCCTGATGTCCATGGCTTGGCCGCGGCGATGCGCCTCGTCTGCCTGCGGTAGTGCAGCCTCGCCACGGCCAGCCAATCTTTGCAGGCCAAGGTGGTTGATGGCTCCGTCCGGCATTTCTTCCGAGCACTCATCACATGTCAAGCAGTACAGCGTGACGTGACCGACTCGGCTCTGACCTCTGTACGTGTGGCGGAGGCTGCAGTGTTCGCGCGATGCTTCGGCCCGCCCGCTCTTGCTCTCTCCGAAGAGGCTCTTGATACCGCGCTCAGCCTGCTGGATCTCGCCGACCGACCGGGGGCCTGCTACCTACCGGGCGCTCCAGTGTTTACCCGGACGGCACGCTTACCCACTCGCCTGACACGGGTTGCAGAACGCAACATGCCCCTCTGTCCGGCCAGGCCAGATGATCGCTCCGAGGGGCGACGAACCATGGTCCCGCCCCTCAACCGTCGTGAGGATCGCGCCGCTGTCCCCCAAGATGTCCGGCGGCTCGTACCAGTTCGCCGGTGCGATTACCGCGCTGGGGCTCGTGTGTCCCGGCCGGGACACACGTTAGGTCAGGAGCCGCGCTGTGCCAATAGCAGGTACGTGAGGATCTCCGGGTAGACCATCGGGGACGGTTGGATCTCGCAACGAAAACCGCGCGCCTCCAGCAACTCCTTGATTTCGGCCATCCGGCCGTGCAAGTCCTGGACCTCCATCACCACGTTGTCGATACGGTCCCACTGGTCGTCGGCGATACCACGCAGCACCTCCAGTTCGGCGCCCTCCACGTCGACCTTCAGCAAGTCAACGTGCGCCAGGCCGACCAGGTGGCTCTCCAGGCGGCGAACCGGCACGGTGAGGTGCTCAGGCTCGTATTGCGCGGTTACGTCCCAATCGGGGTGCCGCTTTCGGACCACGCTGACCTGCAGCTCCTTGTCCTCGGGATAGCGCGTGGAGTTGCCCGGCATGTTCGGATAGTGCACGAAGGAGGCGTCCTCGACGCGCTCACCTATGGCCTCCTGGACGACGCGGACGCCGGACAGCCCGTGCAGCTCGATGTTGCGGCACAGGTAGTCGGCAGTCCGCGGTACCGGCTCGAAGGCCAGGATCGAGGCGGTCGGCCACTGCCGCTTGGCGAAGACCGTGAACAGGCCGATGTTCGCGCCGACGTCGACGATCGTGGGCTCCTCGGGGAGGGAGAACTGGTCGTAGCATTCGTCCTCGAAGATCTCCTGGTACTGGAAATTCGCCTCGTGCTCGACGGGGGCATACAGCTTCAGCTCTTCGTCGCCCAGCAGGAGCAGGTCGTCGGTCGTCACAGGGTCCACTGGTCTCTCCCAAAGAGTGATGTGGTGGGTGATTCCACCAGCCGGAGCTCTCAGGAGAGCCGGCTGGAGGGGGCGTCCGCCACGGAGGCGGCGAACTGTTCGAGGTGGTGCAAGAAGGTTCGCGCGTCCACGCCGACGAGGTCCTCGTTGCAGCTGAAATTGACCCAGATCGCGCCTGGTTCCAGCTGCGACCAGAAGGCGGCCTCGCCCTGCATGTCGAGCAGAATCCCGGCCTGGGGCCAGACCTCGACCTCGGTGGGCCGTGGCGGAATGTCGGCGTCGGCAGCGGGCACGTGCATGTCCCAGCAGTTGAAGAGGATGAAGCCGTCCAGCGCCGCGCCGATCGCCCGGGCCTTCTCGGCGTGCAGGTCGTTGAGTGCGCAGACGTCGAAGTCGGCCCGACTGGAGGCGGTGGTGGCCGCGGCGCGGGCCGCGGCAAGCAGGTCCTCGAAACGGGGCGGGACGTCCAGCAACATCAGCGATGGCAGGGAGTGCGGCGCCACGTAGGAGACACCGGAGAACCAGTGCCGCCGGGCGTGCAGAGTGCGCAGCAGCACCCGGGACTCCCCGGTCAACTCAGCCAGCTGCGCCGTCAGCAGGGCCGACAGCACGGTCGGCGCGGCCGTCGAGCTGCGGCGGGCGATCTCGTCGACCGACCGTTGCAGCGTCCACGACTTGCCCTTCACCTTCGACGCCCGCAGCTGCGAGCGGGAGCGTCCGCTGCTCACGAATCTGGCCGGGGCGTCGCGCAGCACCGAACGGAAGTAGCGGATGGTGTCGGCGTTGGCTCGGGCCGCGGTGACGGTCGTCTCGTCGGCGACCAGCTCGCGGGGCTGCCGGGCCGGGGGCAGGCCGTCGAACGGGCGGCCGGCCAGGGCACGGCGTACGCAGTGGTCGAACTCCTGGGCCAGGGTGGTGACCCCGAAACTGTCGACGGCCATATGCGAGATCACGCCGGCCACGGCCACCACGCCGTCACCGGTGGCGATCATCACCACCCGCATCGCCGACACGTCCTGCGGGTCGAAGGAGAACTCCTCGTCGGCCATGCGCAGCAGATGTGCCGCGTAATCCTCGACCTCGTCGGGGCCGCAGGTCACCACGTGCGCCGGGACCGTGTCGGCGGGCTCGACCTGCTGGCGTACCCGGCCGGTCGGCGCCGGGTTCGACGGGTCGAGCGGGGCGCCGGAGACGTCGAAGTAGACGGTCCGCAGGCATTCGTGCCGCTCCACCAGGTGGTCCAGGGCGGCCTGCACCACGGCCGGCTCGCACGGCTGCGGCAGCCGCCACAGGACGGTGACGGCGGCAGCGCTCATCGCGAAGCCATTGCGCCGGAAGTGCTCGTAAATTCCCCGCTGTCCCCAGGTCAGCTCCCACAGCGCGCGAGCGGTACGCGGTGGCGACACGGCACGTTCCGCCGCCAGGAGAGCGGCCAGGCTTCCGGTGGTCATCGGTCTCCGTTCTTCGATCGTCAGCGACCGACGGTCCGCAGCAGGCGGGCGAGCGTGCCCACGTGCGGCGCCCGCAGCATGGTCATGTGGGTTCCGGTGGTGTGCAGGACCTCCAGGCGGGACATCCGCCGCCGCCACCCGTCGGCGATCTCCGCGTCCGTCTCGTCCCGGTCCGCGTCCGGCGCCAGCAGCAGGTGCGCCGTGCCGGTGAAGGTCCACTCCGGGTGGAAGGAGGTGCGGAGCGCGGCGGCGAAGGCGGTGAACGGGCCGCGCAGGAAGCCGGGCTTGCTGCGCGCGGGCGCCAGGCCGGTCGCGACGAGCCGGCGATGGACGAGGGCGAGTCGGGCGGCGTCGCCCGGCTGCGCCAGCAGGTCCTCCTCCCTGATCCCGAGCGGCCCTTCCAGGGTCATCTCGAAGATCCGGATCCAGGTCCGCAGCACGTCCAGGTGGTCGCGCTCGGGCACCGGCGTGCCGGGGGGCTCGCCGTCCACGACGGTCAGCGAGGCGACGTCGCGTCCGGCGGCAGTGAGCAGTTCGGCGATCCTGAACGCGACCCAGCCGCCGAACGAGTGGCCCAGCAGGTGCACAGGCCCCGTCGGGCAGGTCTGTTCGATCCCGGCCGCGGCGCGGGCGGCAGCGGCCTCCACGGTCGAGTGCGGCAGGTGCAGGCCGTCGAGTCCGCGGGGCTGCAGGCCGTACACCGGCCAGTGGGTGCCGAGCTCGCCGCACAGGTCGGTGAAGGAGGCCACGCCGGCCCCCGCGCCCGGCACGCAAAACAGCGGCACCGCCCGGGGGCTGCCCTGTTGCAGCACCACCAGCGGCGAGTACCCGGCGACCGGGACGTCTTCCGCCGCGGCCAGCAGCTCGTTGAGCGTCTCGCCCGCGGCCAGCGGCGACACCGTGCCGAACCCCAGGTCGGACGACTCGGGCACCGGGTGAACGTGCAGGTCCTCACGGCGTACGAGCTGCTCGAAGCCTGCGGCGGCGCCGCCCAGGAGGTGCACCGGCAGCGCGGAAGGCAGGGCGTGGTAGCGGGCGGCGGCCGCCTCGGTGAGGTGGATCAGCTGTGGCTCGGCGGGTGCCTCGGGCAGCTTCCGCCGGTCGGGGTCGTAGTGGGTACCGAGCAGGCCGACGAAGCTCACCGGCAGGTCCTGCCCGGCCAGCTGCACGGCCGTCTCGTAGGCGAGCAGGCCACCGAACCCGAACCCCGCCAGCCGGTACGGCCCCTCGGGCCGCACCTCGCGAATCAGCCGGACCATCCGGGAGGCCATGCCCTCGACGGTGCGGTGCACCGGGCCGTCAGGGTTCACCGGCAGGCCGTAGACCGGCACGGACTCCAGGTAGGTCAGCAGCGACAGCGCCGAGCTGAGCGAGCCGGAACCGTCATGCATCACGAACAGCGGATCACCGTCGCCGGGACTGAGCTCGATCGCGCTGTCCCCCGCCGACGGCCGGGCTTCTTCCACGGGAACGGAGGGAGCGGCGTCGATCGCGGCCGCGAGGTCGGCCAGCACCGGGGTGATGGAGACGGTCCGCACGTCGGTGTGAAGTCCCTCGGCCCTCAACCGGTCGACCAGCGACACCGCCAGCAGCGAATGCCCACCCAACGCGAAGAAATCATCGAACCGACCGACCCGCTCCACCCCCAGCAGCTCCGCCCACACCCCGGCGATCGCCTGCTCGATCTCCCCCTCCGGCT
>NZ_SMKP01000156.1:0-26230 GCF_004349015.1 Nonomuraea diastatica | reverse complement strand
CCTGAACACCCGGCAATGGTCACCCGTCTCCGGCTACGCCATGCCCGGCCGGCCGCGCCACGGCACCGTCCTGCCGATCACCCAGGCCGAGTACGACCGGCTACTGCAACGCTGGGGCTAAGCCGCCTGCGGTCGGGCCGCCAGCTGCCCTACACGCCGAGCTCCCCACCCGCCTGATCACCCGGCAACGGCTCGACCCGCGTGGCGGCGCGTCGCCGACCCCCATGACCGGATGATGGATCGACACCCCCGTATGCGCCGGCCGATCTCAGGCCGGCGATGCCACTCGCCACCCAGCGCAGACCCCCAGAAGGGAACCCCGATATTCGTGCAAAAGTCGTCCCCGCCTCGCCAGCGCTCGCGGCGCCCGGTCCGTCGTTCGCCAACCGTCTCGTCGGCACGCCCAACAGCGCGGACGCCTCGATCGTGTACAGCGGCGGCGACTGGTAGTACGTGGCCACGACGTGGTCCTCGAAGATCATCATGCGCAGATCGTCCGCTATGGCCTGTCTGAAGACCGCGGCGCGGTGTTCATCCTGGCCGCCGGGCCAGGGTGAGCGCCGGACCGGCGTGCTGGAGATCAACCACTTCGTCTACTCCGGGTTCCGCGGTGCAGCACGATGCGCGCGGCCCGGACGTGCGTCAGCACCATGATGTCCGCAAGTGAGGTTTGACCCAGGAACTCAGATCTAGTGATGGGGAATTTTATGACACTGATCACGGCGTCTGATGGTTACTCGACAGGACCGTCGCGGAGCACCCGGTCGTTGCGCCGGTCGCTGATCGCCCTTGTGGTGACCGCGCTCACCGCAGTGACAAGCCTCGTCGTCTCCGAGTCGCCGGCCGATGCCGCCACCCGCCAATTCCGAGGCGTGAACTGGGCCGTGCTGGGTGACAACTTCAGCACCGGCACGCTCGTCGTGCAGGGCCTGAGCCAGTCCGACAGCAACGCGACAGTACGGGCCAAGGCCAACGCCATCTACGACGACTTGGCCTCCACCATGGGGGTCAACACCGTCCGGCTGCCTATCAACACGCACACCGTGGCCAACACGACCTGGTGGAACGCCTACCGCGGCGCCATTGACGCCGCCACCGCCCGCGGATTCAAGGTCATCCTCGCCTATTGGGAGGACGGCGCCGCCTCCGGCGGGAAGATCACGAACATCGCCGCATGGAACACGATGTGGTCCAGCGTGACCAACACCTACGGTTCGAACAGCAACGTCTACTTCGAACCGATGAACGAGCCGCACGGCTACACATCGGCGGAATGGCGCAACGTCGCAGCGAACTGGCTCAGCTATCACACCTCGGCCGTGCCCGGCCGGGTGCTCATCGGCGGCACCGGCTACAGCCAGGACCTGCGGGACATCTGCAACGACAGCCGCTTCAACTCGAGCCTGCTGTCCTTCCACCACTACGCCTTCTTCTACAGCGCGATGACCTACGACGCCTTCCGAAGCCACATTCAGACGCGTCTGGGCAACTGCGCCTCCCGCGCGGTCGCCACCGAGTTCGGCGCGCCGATGTCCACCGGCCTCAACTACGGCGACGCGAACAGCACCGACAACTTCGTGCGCCACATCCGCGCCATGGCCCAGGTCATGCGTGACAACCAAATGGGCGGCACCTACTGGCCCGCCCTCGGCGGCAAGCCGGGTGACATCGGCTACGACTGGTACTCGATGTACGCCCTGAGCGGCAGCGGCACCAATCTCAACCTGACCGTCCGCAACACCTCCGGCGCTGACCGGATCCGGTATGCCTGGGGCGACACCATCGACTCCACCCCTCCGCCGGGGACGGTCTACAGGATCAACGTCCGCCACAGCGGCAAGGCCATGGACGTCCAACAACCGAACACCGACAACGGTGCCCGCGTCGGCCAGTACACGTACGGCGGCAACGCGTGGCAGCAGTGGCAGTTCCAGGACGCCGGCAGCGGCTACTGGCGCATCATCAGCCAGCACAGCGGAAAGTGCCTCGATGTGGTGAGCGCTTCAACCGCCGACGGTGCCGAACTCATCCAGTACACCTGTGGCACCGGCACCAACCAGCAGTTCCAGATGGTCGCCAACGGGAGCTACTTCCAGCTCCGGGCACGACACAGCAGCAAATGCGTGGACGTACCGTCCGCATCGACCGCGGACGGCGTGATCCTCAAGCAGTATCCGTGCAACACCGGCACCAACCAGCAGTGGTCGCGCACGGCCGTCTAACGGTCGTCTCGACGTGACCGCGGATCCGCGGTGCGGCCCTCACGCCCCCGGTGCCGAACTCGTGCTGTGTGCTCGGTGCCGGGGGATCGGGAAACGAGCAAGCGGTCGACTTCACTCATGCCCGGCTACTCCCCCGAAGGGCGACGGGACCCCGATCGCGGGATTCACGCCCGGCACCACCGGCTAGCCGGGTCCCCGTCGAACACCCTGACCGCGCCACGGTCGAGGCGACGCCACGCGATCCCTACGCCACCGTGCCGATCCGCCGGACCGGCCGCGCCGAATCCATCGTGACCGCCACCGTGACGAGTGAGGACGGTTCCCAGAGACGGGAGTACCGCATCGAGTTGACCCCCCGCTGACTGGGCCGCACACGAGCCCCTTTCCGGCGCCGGAGACCGGCCATGACAGCGGGCATCGCCCCGCTCGCTGTCATGGCCGGCTGGAAACGGCCGCTCAGGTCTCAGCGGGCGGAGGCCTGCCCGGGTGCCGGCAGGACCGGGGCGACCACGAACCTCGTCGTGGCCCATACCAGGTAGAGCAGGGGCGCGCCGAGGAGCAGGACGCCGATCACCGGCTTGGCGAGCACGACGGCCACCGCCAGGCCGAGGACGGCGACGTTGAGCGCGGCCAGGTACCAGCGCCGCGCCACGAGGTAGATCCCGGGGCGGACCAGGTCACGGACCCGCACCGGCTCCCGCCGCGCCTCGGCGAGCAGCACCAGAACGGCGAGTGCCACGCAGGCCACCAGCACCGCCGCCGTGGCGAAGAACGGGACGAGCGCGGGCCCCCACCCGGTCCGCGAGACGACCACGGCGTCGAGCGCCAGCATGCCGACGGCCGCGGCGCCGGCGGCCCACACCAGGACCGCGCGCAGGCCGCCGCGCCGGTAGCCGTCCAGGAACGGGCGCAGCACGACGATGGGCCCCGTCTCCCCCAGCGCCGCGAAGCAGGCGAACGCCCCCGTCAGCGCCGGCGCGCACAGCGCCGACAGCGCGGAGAAGAACGGCCACGAGGCGAGCGGGTCGCGCACGATCGCCAGCGCCGCCAGGAACGGCGAGCAGGCGAGGGCGAGCAGGACGTTCGTCATGAGACCGACGTAGACGGTGCCGAAGACCTTCTCGTACGTGGTCTGCGCGGCCGGCCGCAACAACCGCCGCACCCCGGAGACGTGCCCCGCCGCACCCGTGCCACGGGCCCGCGCGCTCATCCCTTGAGCCCGCTGGTCGCGATGCCGCGGATGAAGTACCGCTGGCCGAGCAGGAAGATGACCACGATCGGCAGCACCGACAGCACCGCGCCCGCCATGATCATGGCGTACTCCGCCTCGTACTGGCCGACGAACGAGCGCAGCCCCAGCTGCACGGTCCACAGCTCGTTGCTCGTCAGGTAGATGAACGGACCCATGTAGTCGTTCCAGGTGTTGACGAAGGTGAGCAGGGCCAGGCTGGCCAGCGCGGGCTTGGACAGCGGCAGCATGATCCGCCAGTAGATGCCGTACTCGCTGAGCCCGTCGATCCGCGCGGCCTCGCACAGGTCGTCGGGGATCGACATGTAGTACTGACGCATGAGGAAGACGCCGAACGCGCCGAACGCCTGCAACAGGATGACCGACCAGTACGTGTTCGTCAGCTCGGCCCGCTGCATCATGATGTACTGCGGCACCATGTAGGCCTGCCACGGCACGGCGATGGTGGCGATGTAGGCGACGAACAACGCGTCTCTGCCGGGGAATCGCACCTTGGAGAACCCGTAGGCCGCGAAGCTGCCGCTGAGCACCTGCAGCAGCGTGATCGTCAGCGACAGGAACGCCGAGTTGCCGAGGTAGCTCAGCAGCGGAATGCGTTCCCAGATGTCGATGAAGTTCGACCAGCGCAGCTCACTCGGAATCCACTCGATGGGGATGGTCAGGACCTGGTTGTCGCGCTTGAGCGCCGAGGACACCATCCACGCGAACGGCACCAGCACGATGGCGGACACCACGGCCAGCGCCACGTACGTGGCTGTCTTGCGGACCAGGGTGAGGCCCCGCCGCTCCCCTCCGAGCGGCCCCGACGGAGGGCGAGGGCCGGTGGCGGCGGAGGGAGCGTCTTGCAGCGTCGTCATCAGCCGCTCCTGCGTTCGTTGAGCCGGAACTGAATGAGGGTGGCGGCCAGCACGATGAGGAACAGCACCAGGGCGATGGCCGAGGAGTAGCCGAAGCGCCCCTCCCTGATCCCCTGTTCGTAGACGAGCTGGGCCAGGACCTTGGTGCTGCGCCCCGGGCCGCCCTCGGTCATGACCACGATGAGGTCGAGCACCTTGAAGCTCTGGATGGTCAGCATGACCGCGACGAAGAACGTGGTCGGCCGCAGGCTCGGCAGGGTGATGCTCCAGAAGCGCTGCCAGGCGCCGGCGCCGTCCACCGTGGCGGCCTCGTAGTACTCCTTCGGAATCGTCTGCAGTCCGGCCAGGTAGAGCACCATGTAGTACCCCATGTCCCGCCACACGCTCGTGACGATCACCGCCGGCATCGCCCAGTCGGTGCTGGCCACCCAGCGGGGCGGATCGTCGAGGCCGATCGCCTGCAGGAACTGGTTGATCGGCCCGGCCGTCGGGTTGAACAGCATGTTCCAGACGATGGCGACGGCGACCAGCGAGGTGATGTACGGGAAGAACGCCGCGGTGCGGAAGACGGCCATGCCGCGCAGCTTGCGGTTGAGCACGAGCGCCAGGCCGAGCGCGGCCATCAGCGTGAGCGGGATGTGGCCGACCGCGTAGTAGAGCGTGTTGCGCAGGGCGACGTGGAAGTTCTCGTCACCGAGCATGCGCTGGAAGTTGTCCAGCCCCACCCATTCGGGCGTGCCGTAGGAGTCCCAGTCGAGGAAGGCCAGGGCGAAGGCTGCCAGCATCGGGACGAGGGTGAACAGCGCGAAGCCGATGAAGTTCGGGAGGATGAAGCTCCATCCGACGAGGATGTCGCGCCACGCGCGTTTCCTTGGAGGCGGCGCCTTCGGCGCGGGCGGCGCCGCCTGCGTCATCACATTGGCCATGAACGTCCTTTTGGGCTGTCTGATGGTCGCGCACGGGGACGCGGCGGGCGCGCCCGCCCGCCGGCGCACCCTAGTTGAGCGCCTCGTTCTTGACACGCTCGTTCATCGACTTGATTCCGTCGGCGGGCTGCTTGTCGCCGACCATGATGAGCTCGTGCTCCTCGTTGAGGATCGTGTCGATGTCGGAGGCCTTGTCGCTGACCGGCATCTCCAGCACGACCTTGTCCGGCTCGAACGCCTTCTTCGACAGCTCGTCGGCCGGCATGCCCTCACGCCCGAAGTACGCCTTGGTGATCTCCGGGGTCTGCAGCGAGGGCACCACACCGATCTTGGTGATCGCCTCGGCGCCGGCCTGGCCTGCGGCGAACTGCACGAACTTCTTGGCCGCGTCGACGTGCTCTGCCTTGGCGTTGACGGCGAAGGCGGTCGGCGAGCCGAAGGTGGTCACCTCGGTGCTTCCGGGACGCTGCGGCATCGGGGCCAGCCCCCAGTCCACATCGGTCGCGCCCTTCCCCTTGGCCTCCAGGATGCCGGAGATGTACCAGGTGCCCATGGGCATCATGGCGGTCGCGCCGGTCTCGAACTGGGTGCGGTAGTCGGACTTCTGCGACTTCGCCGTGCCGAAGTCGAGGGCGGCGCCGGACTTCTGCAGGCCGAGCGCCACCGCGTACTGGTCGTTGAAGAAGGAGTAGTCACCGCCGAGCAGGTCGCCGCCGCTCTGTGCGGCGGCGATGGCCTGCACCACCGAGCGCCAGGTGTGGTGGTAGGTACCGTAGACCTTCTTGCCGCCCTCATCGCGGGTGAGCTGCTGGGCGAGCTTGGCGTACTCGTCCCACGTCAGCTTCTCCGGCATGGTGACGCCTGCCTGCTCGAAGAGCTTCTTGTTGTAGTAGAGCACCCAGAAGTCCTGCCGGTACGGCACGGCGAAATACTTGCCCTGCACGTCGAACGCCTCCAGGCCCGCCAGTTTCGAGGCGTCGCCGGACTTGGCCAGGTCGGTGACGTCGAGGAGCTGGTTCCGGCTGGAGTAGCGCGAGTAGTCGATGACGTTCTTCATGGTGATCACGTCGGTCGTGTCGCCGCCGGCGAGCATCGTCGTGACCTTCTCCGGGTAGTCGTCCGCGAGGATGTCCACCGGCTTGACCTTGATGGTTGGGTGCGCCTTCTGGAAGGCGTCGAACAGGGCCTGGAACTCGGGAGTCTTGGCCAGGTTCCACACCGAGACGGTCAGCGTGACGTTCCCGTCGCCGCCATCGGAGCCGCCCGAGCCGCCGCCGCAGGCGGTCGCGGCGAGTGCCAGCAGGGCCACCGCCGCCAGGCGGCGTGAGGCGTTCGAAGCGATCATTGATCGGATTCCTTTCCGTTGAGCCGGTTCCGGGCTCAGGCGCTCACCTTGAACTCGTCCACGGTCACGGCCGCGCGCGGCGGCCGGCCTGTCAGAAAGCGTTCCAGCTCGTCGAGCGCGCTCTCGCTCATCCGCCGGGTCTCCGAGCCGAGAGATCCGGCGATGTGGGGGGTGATCATGACGTTGGGCAGGCTGTACAGCGGGGAGGCCGGCGGCAGCGGTTCGGGATCGGTGACGTCGAGGATCGCGTTGAGCCGCCCGGCGGCGCACTCTCGTTCCAGGGCCGAGGTGTCCAGCACGGCGCCGCGCGCGGTGTTGATCACGGTGGCGCCGTCCGGCAGCGTGGCCAGCTCGGCGGCCCCGATGAGGTGGCGGGTGGCGGGCAGCTCCGGGATGTGCAGCGTGAGGATGTCGCAACGCGGCAGCAGCTCGGGCAGCTCGACCAGGCGGGCGCCGGCCGCGCTCACCTCGCCGGGGTCGGCGTACGGGTCGGCGACGAGGATCTCGGCCTCCAGGACGCGCAGCCGCTCGACGACGCGGCGTCCCACCCGGGAGTAGCCCACCACCCCGACCGCGCGCCCGCGGTTGGACAGGTCCTCGCGGTGCACGATGGAGGACCAGACGGCCTGGCGCATGTGCGCGTCCTGGGCGAGGAACGGCGCCTTCTTGCCGGCGAAGATGATCGCGGCGAGCGTGAACTCGGCCACCGGGATCGCGTTCTCGTCGGCCGCGCTGGTCACCAGGATGCCGCGCCGCCACACCTCGTCGGTCACGAGCGAGCGGACCGTGCCGGCGCAGTGGAAGATCGCGCGCAGCCTCGGCGCGTCGGCGAGCCGCTCGGCCGTCAGCGGTGGGCAGCCCCAGGAGGTCAGCAGGACCTCGGCCTCGCGCAGCCTGCTCCGTGCCGGCGCCGTGTCGAGGTCGGCTGTCACGATCGGCTCCCCCAGGTCGGCGAGCGCGCGCAACCGCCGCAGCTGCGGCTCCTGGAACTGCATGCCGTACGTCTCCTGGTCCATGACCAGCAGAGCCTGCGGTCGGTGCGTCATGAGGACCCTCCGAGCGGCCTCATGACCACGTTGCTGTGCTTGATGGTTTCGCCTCGCTTCATCCGGCCACGTGGACATCCCGGGCAAGCGCTTTCCGATGATGCCGATCATGTCCGCTCGTTACAATCGCGTCAATACCGTGTGAATCATATCGATCACGTTTATCTGATCGATATTGATCGTTCCTGCTCCCCGGCTCCTCCCGAGTGATATCACGGCGGGACACATCGTGCCTGATCACGTCAGGAGGACGGATGCCCACTCTGCAGGACTCTCTGCGGGAGTTCGACGACCGCCGGCTCTCGCCGTACACCGAATGGACCCGGGACCCCGGGCCGCCTGACGCGACCGTGGTTGTGACCCCGGCTCTCACCGCTGGCACTCGCGCCGACGGGATCGTCCGCGTGGCCGACCATTCCCACCCCGGAGCCCACCTGACCGGCTCGCCGCTGTACGCGCGATTCGGGCACTCCACCGCCACCTCGTCCCTGCTGTCAGGCGAAACTCTTCGACCAGCCGGTCGCCCTCCTCGACGAAAGCGGGCAGCCCAGCCACCGCACCGGCTTCGAGACCGCCTTCACCGGCCGGCTCCCCTCCGGGACCCTCGTCGGGGCGTCACGCTGGCAGGCTCACTGGGTCGTCCCGGAAGGCGATCAGCCGGATCACGGGAGCCGCCGGTCCGGGGTGTCGCGCCTGGGGCCTGGCTGCAGGTGATCTCCGCCGTGCGCGGGCCTTGGGAGGTTCGCCTGGTACGGGTGACGGCGTCCGAGGACGAGCGGGCCAGTGGCGGGCTGCTGCGCGTCGGCGGATGGCCGCTTCCCGCCACGGAGTCCGTCCGCGAGGAAGGAGCCGCCTGGAGCGATGTCCTGTGCTCCCGGCTCGTTCCCGGGCGGGGTTCACGTCGTCCGGAGTGCTCGGCGCCGAGGACTCCTCACCGCTCGCCGCCGGAACGCTGCTGCCATGGTGCGCCGGCGGCGGGCGGTGCTCGAACTACGCGGCGACCAGCCGCTGTGACGAGTCGCTGTGACGAGTCGCTATGACGAGTCGCTATGACGAGTCGCTATGACGAGTCGCTATGACGAGTCGCTATGACGAGTCGCTATGACGAGTCGCTATGACGAGTCGCTATGACGACGAGGAGCGCACGATCAGGCGTGGCTCGATGATGACGCGGTGGCTGGGTCGTTCCGGGTCATGATCGTCCAGGCGGCCGGTCAGCATCGCGAAGGCGGCCCGCCCGATGGCCGCCTTGGGCGGCCGGACGGCGGTCAGCGGCGGGTCGCACAGCTCCGCCACCTCGTCGTCATAGGTCACCAGGGCCAGATCGCCGGGAACCCGGATGCCGCGTTCCCGGCACCGCTCCACCAGGCTGATCGCCTCCGGGTCGGAGTGCACGAGCAGTGCCGTCGTCCGAGTGGCGGCACACGCGTCGAGCACCTCGTCGAGCGCCTGCGGCCAGCCGGGATCGCGCTGATCGACCGTGTCGGCGTCGGGCACGGCCTCACCCCGCGCGCCGCCGTCGAGCTCCAGCCCCAGGTCCTCGCAAGCCTGCTGCCACCCCCGCCGTACGTGCGGGCTCGTGGGGCTCAGCCGGGTGGTGATCAGCCCGATGTGCCGGTGCCCGAGCGCGGCCAGGTGCCGTACGGCCATGGCCGCCCCGAACGCGTGATCGCTGACCACCGACTCCATGGCCTCCCGGTAGTCGCCCACGGCGGCGGCCCGCTCGATGAGGACGACCGGCACGCCCGTGCCCTGCAGCCACTTCACCAGCGCCTCACCGTCGTCGCCGGTCGTGGTGGGCGCCACCAGCAGACCGTCGATGCCTTCCATCTCGACCAGCCGGGCGAGCTGACGCCGCTCGTCGGCGGCCTGATAGGTGGCGCCGCGCAGGACGATCCGCGCCCCGGAAGCCGCCGCGGCCTCGCGCACGCCGCGGATCACGTCCGGCCAGTAGTAGTCCAGCGACGGCACCACCATGCCGATGGTCAGCCGTGGCTCCTCGCCCCCCGCGGCGGGCACCGTCGGGACGGCTGCCTCCGCTCCCGCGGCGGGCTCGCTCAGCAGCGCGGCCCCGCCGCGTACGCGGCGGATGAGACCCCGCGAGGAGAGCAGCGCGATGTCCCGGCGGATGGTGATGACCGAGACGTCCAGCTCCGAGGCGAGCACGTCGACGCGTAAGACGCCGCGCCGGCGCAGCAGGTCGAGGAGCTGGGTCCGGCGTTCGTCCGGCAGCGGGGCCGGCGGGTCCGGCACGGTCATAGGGGCACCATCTTTCCTGAGGGCCTTCTCGAAGGCTTTGTCGGAGGCGTTCTCGGAGGCGTTCTCGGAGGCTTCGATAGGGTGCTCGGGTAAGGGACTCGGGCGGCCCCGGAACGGCGGCGGCACGACCGCCTCACGCCCCCGCCTCCACCCGCACGGCGAACGCGCCACGCGCCGTATCGGGCAGGAGCAACTCCAGCCGGGTCAGGCGCTCGCCCCACACGCCCGACCGCAGCGGCCCGGCCGCCCGGCCTGCTCGGCCGAGACCGGTCACGGAGTTCGTCATATCCCTCCTAGTCGGCGGTCCATGCTACCGATCCAAAGTGATCGAAGTTGACTTAGAATGATAGAGGTGATCGAAGCATCGGCGCCCGGCGGCATCAAGGCCCGGCGGCATGTCACCGGAACCGCCAGGGGCGATCGCCACAACCGGGTGCTTTGCCCGTCAAAGGTCACCAACGGAAAGATCCGTGAGACAGAGCCCTGATAGACGCTCCGCAGTCTTCCACCGCCCCTCTTGACGGCCTGTGCCGTGCCAAAACATCGGCAGGCTTTCTACGTGGGCTTTCGCATGATCGTCATGCGGCTCTTCGATATTCGTGGATCAGGCCCGCGACGGTACTGCGGTGCTCGATCACAGCCGTGAGGTCGATCGGCTCGCCAGGGTCATGCAGTGGGGGTCGTTGGCCGCGGGACTCGTGAGCCCGATGAGCGTTGTGGTGCCGCTCGTAATCAGCCGGCACCGACCAAGGCGCCGCGCACCATGGACCAACAGGTGGTCGAGGCTCTCGCGCCGAAGCGTGCCGACGAATCGTTCGGCGTAGGAGTTCGCACGAGGCGATCGCGGTGGTGTCCTGATAACCCGCATACCACTGCTGGGGAGGACGTCGTCGAACGCTCCGGAGAACTTCCCGTCACGGTCCCTGATCAAGAGTGTGAACTGGTCGACGCGTTCCCCCGGGCCCGTCAGCAGGTTCCGTGGCTGCTGGGCTGTCCAGGCCCCGGTCGGGTTCCGGTAACGCCCGGCATATGGACTCGGCGTGTCTGGATCTCCATGACGAAGAACACGTACAGGCGCTTGAGGAATACGGTGTCGACGTGGGCGAAGTCGCACGCCAGCAATCCGGCGGCTTGGGCGGTCAGGAACCGCCGCCAGGTCGGCGACATCCGGCGGGGTGCGGGGCCCAGCCCGGCCACGGCCAGGGTCCGGCGGATCGTGCCTTCGCCGATCCGGTGCCCGAGGCCGAGGAGTTCTCCTTGGATACGCCGGTGGCCCCAGCGGGGTTCTCTCGTGCCAGCCGTATTACCAGGCCGCGGATCTCGGCGGTGATCGGTGGCCGGCCAGCCCTGGCCGGGTGTGTCCAATGCTGTTTGACCAGACGGCGGTGCCAGGCCAGGAGCGTGCCGGGCGTCACGGCTGCGGCGGCAGGTTGGTCGGCCGCGACCGGAGCTCCAGATCCTTGGACGCCTCACTCCGAGCGAGCAACACAAGCCAGCCGATCAGACGCACGAAGATCGAATACAGGAGCCGGGAAGACTGGTGAACGCTTCGAAATATGCGGCCGGTGACGTCCGCGGGCCGAGGAAGGCGAAGCCGCAGGCACGAGTTCGCTCCCCAATGCCGAGTGGCCGTCGCCGTGCCACAGGACGGCCAGGCAGAGGGCCAGTCTCGCGGCGCGGGTGACCGCTCTCCATGGGCGTGGGCCCACTGGCGCGGCAGCGTCATCACCAACATCGTCGGCGTGACCGACGACGCTCTGACGGCCACTTCCCAACCGATGATCGAGGCGCTCGCCTCGCTCGATCCCGAACCGGCCCACCAGAGCGAGGTCGACATGCGCGCGCACGTCGCGTATCAGGGCGCCCCGGTAGGTCTGGCCCATCGACCACGGCCGGCGCTGACCGAACAACTGACCGACGAGGCCCACTCACGCTGGGACTGGGACGCCTCACGCCTGTGGCGGCCCGTGCCACTGGCCGATGACCTGTTCGTCGTCCCCGTGTACGCCAGGACTTTCCGCGGTGGTAGCCGTGGTCAGCCGTTCGTCTTCGCTCTTGTCAATGACCAGGGAAAGATGACCGGGCGCCTCCACGGCATGCACGAGTGGGACGACTCCCCGTTCACCGGCTTCTGCTTCAACCTCGCCGCCGACCCTTACAGGGGCCTTGCCTTCCACCTCAACCGCTACGGCCTGTACGCCTGGGACAAGGCAGGGATCCTGCGTGCCAAGCTGGATACCGGAAGCAAGGCCTTCAAACCGCTGACCCATTTCACCCTCACCGCCTGCTCACCCGCCGGTGAGCTCCTGCTCGTCCACAACAAGCAGCACCTGATCCTGCGCGTGCCCGCCCCTGACGATCTCACCGAACTGGCGGCCGCCGCCGAGGAGGCGCTGCACGGGTACACCCGGCAACGCACCGTCCTCAAGAAGCAATGGGCGCCCGTCAACTGGCACTGGACCCAGACGGACGCCCTTCTTCATCGCCTCTGATAGCCCTGCCCCCACGAACTGAGCCTGAGTGCCCGTGTACAGCCTGCTCCCTGAGCCCGCTGCGTGGGCGACGATCAGGCGAAATGGTGACGTAGCGCGAATCTTCCGCGGCCTAGAGCGATCTTCCGGTCGGAGCGGTGGTTGTCCCAGCCACGTCACCAACCGGAAGGTCTGCCGCCGTTGTACGCCACCGCTCCCATCGCTGTCTCCCGTAACGAAGAAGCTGCCTGCTCATGCGTGGCCTGCCGGTCCGGCCGCGGAGCCGATCACCGATCCGGGCGCCCCGCTACGCCACCGATATGAGTGACGAAGAATGGCAGGTCATCAAGCCGCTGATGCCCTGGCCGGCCTGGTTTATCGGCAATGGCGGACGACCCGGGAAGTACTGCCGTCGCCTGATCATGGATGCCATCCGGTACGTGGTCGACAACGGCTGCAAGTGGCGCAATCTGCCCGCTGACTTCCTGGTGCCCTGGCGAATTGTCCGTGCGATTTCACTCGCTGGTGGTAGGACGGTGATCTCTATGCCCTCCACAATGACCTGCGTGAACAGGTTCGGGTAGCCGTCGGGGCGAGAGCGGATGACATTAGCGGCAGGCACAGGGTTCACTTCGGGTGATTTGCTAACTGGATCTCGGTGCACATGGGAAGCAACCGACCCTCGCGAAGAGCGCATTTCCCTCGAGGGCAGAATGGTCTTCTCATTGCTGCGGTGCCCATCGACGGCAGCAGTCCGGCGACCGCCGGCGCGCGCAGCAGCGCGACGACGTCATCTCAGCGGCGCTGCTGCCCTCGGCGCCTCAGGCCGTCGTGATCCCCATCATCCGGCGCGCCACGACGAAGTAGCCGGAAGGCGGCGACCCGGCCCGCAGGCCGGTTTCAGCTACGCGGTGCTGTCTTGCCATTGTTCGCCGCATGAAGGCTGAGGGCCATGGTGACGAGGCCGACGATCGCCGATGTCAACGTCACGTCCCAGTTGTCGTCGTACGTCCCGTACGCCCACGGGGTGCCGATGAGGGAGAGGTCCGTAGCCCCTCCTCGCCGAAGTGCCCCTGGTTCAGGGTCCTGGTCACGATGTAGTCACGCGCACCGACGAGGTAGAGGGCCAGTAAGACAAGCCCTGCCGCCCACAGATGCCACGGTCTTGCTGCACGACGTTGCCGAGTCTGCTCAGCCTGGTCCATTGGCCTCTCCCCGATTGTCGAACGTTGCGGCGGGCGACTCGCCGAGGACGGTCTCGACCAGGTCGACCGCCATCTCCTTGGGCAGGACGGCGATACCTTTGCCGAAGTCGGCGAGCAGCAACAGGGTGTTGTCCGGGCTGATCCCGAACATGTCACGGATGTCCTTCGGGATGACGATCTGACCCTTCTCGCCGACCCTTGCAGTGCCCGCCAGCTTGCCCGGCGGCGGACGTGGTGCAGCCATGAGCAGGCCCCCTTGGTCGTCTCACTCGCCAGACTCCCCAAGCGGTAAGTATGGAATTTACAACAAATCTGATATAGCGACGGCGGGAACGTGCAAGCCCGGCTCCCGCTACGGTCGACTGGCTGGCCATGTCGACCCGAAGCCGCCTACCGGTATCTCCAGGCCGTCCCCGAGCTCCTCGCCCTGGCAGCCGGCAGGCTCGAGCAGGCCGACGGGCAGGTGTCCCGATGACCGACCCTGCCCCATCCTGCAGGGGTTCTTCACCGACCGGCTGGCCCGGCAGAAGGAGGCGAGGCCGAACACGGTCGCGGCATATCGCGACACGTGCTCGTGCGGGCCAAGACCGGGAAGGCACCCAGCAGACTCAGCCTCACAGACCTGGACGCCACGATGATCGGCGCGTTCCCGCAGCACTTGGAGGATGACCGGGGAAACGGCAGCGCCACCCGCAACGCCCGGCTGGCCGCGATCCACTCGCTGTTCAGCTATGCGGCCCCGCGGGCACCCGAACCGCCGCCGTGATCAGCCAGGTCCTGGCCATCCCACCCCGCCGGCACGAGCGCGCCATCGTCAACCACCTCACCCCCGGACAAACCGACACTCTGCCGAGCTCCAACGCCGTCCGCTCGCGACGGTGGCCGACGACGAGCTCGGGTTGTGCTCGACAGCCAGACCCTCGGTCGGCTCCAAGACCGTGATCGGCCAGCTGATCTCCCGCTGTGACGTCGTACGGAGACGACGCTCCAACCTTTACAGGATCTTCTTCGATCCCGGCAACCCCGCGGGCGGTCATCCAGTGACGGTGAGCACGATCTTTCCCGTGGTGCGGCCGGTCTCGCCGAGCTCGTGAGCCTTGGCCGCCTGCTCGAACGGCAGCACGGTGTCGACCTCGGCGCGCAGCCGCCCCGCCTCGACCAGCTCGGCGATCGTCGCCATCGCGGCGTTGTCCGGCTCGACGAGAACGAAGCCCGCCCAGATGCCGCGATCCGCGGCCTGCCGGAGGAGGTCATCGTCGGGCTCCGGGGAGAGCTGGGCAAGGGTGCCACCGTCCCGCAGCGTCCGCAGGGAACGCGGCCCATAGTCGCCGCCGATGCTGTCGATGACCAGGTCGACATCGCGGACCGTGGCGGCGAAGTCCTCCTCGGTGTAGTCGATCACCTCGTCGGCGCCCAGCCCACGGACGAAGGCGTGCTTCGGCGTACGGGCGGTGCCGATCACGTACGCGCCGAGATGCTTGGCCAGTTGCACGGCCAGATGGCCGACCCCGCCGGCCGCGGCATGGATCAGCACGCGCTGGCCGGGCCGCACGTTCGCGGTGTCGTGCAGGACCTGCCACGCGGTGAGCGCCGCCAGCGGCAGCGCCGCGGCGTGTACATGATCGAGGCCGGCCGGCTTACGGGTGAAGTGCCGCGACGGGGCGGTCACGTACTCCGCGTAGCCCCCCGCCTTGTGCGGGAACCGCGGCATTCCGAAGACCTCGTCCCCCGGCCGGAAGCGGGTGACCCCGAGGCCCACGGCCTCGACCACCCCGGACACGTCCCAGCCGAGGATGGCGGGCGGATCGTTCAGCAGTCTGCCGTACGTCCGTGACTTCCAGTCCGTCGGGTTGACACCGGCCGCGTGCACCCGAACCAGGACCTCCGTCAACATCGGCTCAGGACGGTCCACCTCGGCCAGAGTCAGCACCTCGGGGCCGCCCGCAGACTCGTGGATGATCGCGCGCATCCGTGCCGCCGCCATCGTGTCTTCGCTCATGGGGGAATCCTCCGTAGAAGCCGGGTACGCGTCGTCGCGACCGGCCGAATGACTAATCTTGAACGTTCGGGATCGCGAGACGACCCGAGGCACTGGATGCCGCGCTCGACACCCGCCTTACGGCGTAGGCCGATGACACCGGGAAGGTCGAGCCCAGCGCCGATGGCCACCGCCACCATCACCGCCACCTTGCCCGTCGGCCCACGCCGTTCACCTGGATGCGGCGGTCCTGTCCGGCCCAAGGGTGGATTTTCGTCGGCCACCCGGCCTCGGGCGTTCGTCCGTCTTCGCGCGTTTGCCCGAGACGCTCTTACGACACCTACGCGTGCTGGGAGTAGGTGCTGGTGACGGCGGCGATCCGGTCGGCGCTGGCCGTCTGATCCTCGGCGTCATTTCCGAGGTCAATGCCGCCGGCCAGCCAGCCGCCATCGATGGTGAGCACGCTGCCGGTGATGAATGACGCGTTCTCGCTGGCCAGGAACGCGACCAGGTTGGCGACCTCCTCGGCGCGCCCCGGTCGGCCCAGCGGAAACCGGCTGGCGACGCCGAGCTCCTCGCCCAGCCTCCGCATAAGATCGTTGCTGGCGATGTATCCAGGGCAGATGGCGTTGACCCGGATCCCGACCGGCCCCAGTTCCAGGGCAGCCGACTTGACCAGACCGTGCACACCGTGCTTCGACGCCGAGTACGCCGGTGACATCCGCACACCGGTGAGCCCGGCCGCCGACGAGGTGACCACAACCGAGCCACCGCCCACGTCGCGCATCGCCCGACCCGCTGCCTGCAGACCGAGCAGCACGCCACGCAGGTTCACCGCCATCGTGCGGTCCCACTCCTCCAGCGGGTAGTCCAGAACACCGGCCCAGTGCCCGATGGCAGCGTTGAGATGTGCGATATGCACCGCGCCGTAACGGGCGACCGTCTCGCGGACCATCGCCTCGTTGTCCTCCTGCGATGCCACGTCGACCCGCAACCCGAACGCCTCGCCGCCGGCGGCCACGATCGCCTCGGCTGTCCGCTCGACTTTCTCGACGGTACGGCCGGCGCAGCACACCCGCGCTCCCAGGGAAGCCAGCGTTGCCGCGGTCGCCGCGCCGATACCGGACCCCGCCCCCGTCACGACCGCCACCCTCCCGGCCAGCGAAACCGTTCCTTGCTCTCTCATGGTCATTTTTGATTGCTTCCTTTCCTGATCCGATATCGAGTCCTCTGGTCAGACACGAGCCGTCAGCGCCCCGACTCTTCGTGACCTTGCAGGTACGTGGCGAGCGTCACAAACAGACGACGGTGAGCAACCCGTCCCTCTTGGCCGGCGACAAGGACGCCCACAGCGTCGCGCAGCTTGGCGGCTTCGCCGACCCGGAAGACCACGCCGGTTGTCCTGGTCCGCACGTCAGTCTGTCGTCCAAGGCCGGAGCTTGTCGGGGTTCAGCACCGACCAGATGCGCTTGATCCGGTCGCCTGCGACGTCGAAGGCCAGCACCACCACGGTGACGCCGTCTTGCTGAAGCACCAGACCGGGCTGGCCGTTGACCGTACGCTCCAGGATCGCCAGGCCGGGTGCCAGGCCGGCGACGGTGACGAAGGCGCGCGCGATCCGCTCGCCTCCTTCCATCGGGCGCAGCATGGCGCTGACCAGGCCGCCTCCATCGGCGGTCCCCGTGGCGTCAGGGTCGAGCAGGCCCACGAGGGCGTCGATGTCCTTGGCCTCCCATGCCTGCTTGAACTCCCTGACGATGCCGGCCTGCCGGCCCGCCGGAGTCGCGGGACCCTGCGACGCGCGAATCCGGCGGCGGGCCAGCCAGGCCAGCTGACGACACGCCGCCGGCGTACGGCCGACGATCTCGGCCACCTCGGCGAAGGAGTAGCGGAACACATCGTGCAGGATGAACGCGACGCGCTCGGCCGGAGCCATTGCTTCGAGCACGACGAGGAAGGCCATGTTGACCGACTCGTCAAGGGTGACCCGGTCAGCCGGGTCGACCGGACCACCGCCCGGCCACCCGTTGCTCCACTCCGTACGATCGGGCAACGGCTCCGGGATCCACTCGCCCACATACCGCTCGCGCCGGACCCGTGCCGAGCCGAGCAAGTCGAGACAGATACGGCCGGCGACCGTGGTGAGCCAGGCGCCGGGCGATTCGATGGCCTCCTGCTGCTGCCGGGTCATGGCGTACCAGCGGGCGTAGGTCTCCTGGACGACATCTTCGGCATCGGCCAGAGAGCCGAGGAGCCGGTAGGCGAGATTGATCAGCTGGCGCCGTTCGCTCATGATCGGGCTCAGGCCCGGATCTGGCCGGCCGGCTCCTGGCTCGGATGGGGTGGTCATGATGTTGCCGATTCCCTTGGTCGCAACTGCCCTCACCAGTTCGACGAGACAACGCACCGAACAGTGAGATTGACGCGCCGCCGCCCACTTGGAGGGGTTGCGTCGTCGTACCGCCGAGATGAAACATCGTTCCGCCAACGCCAACCTCTAGGTGATCTGACGCTGGAACGCGCCCTCCACACGCACGCGAGACCTCAACAAGGCCGGCCAGAGCCCTCGGTGGCGCTGCCACGGACTCGGCGGCACGTGTTCCGTCCTGCGTATCCTGAACTCGAGAAGTCAGAGGCGGGACTGGGCTGCTGGAGTTCGTCCCACCCAGCCTGACGCGGATCGGCATCGCTATCCGTGCTGGCCGGGCTTGTAGTCGCCGGCGGGCTGTTGGGTGATGAGCCAGCGCCAGGGCGGCCCGCTCGGCCTCGGTGAAGACCGTCGCCTCCCGCCACGCCGCGACCAGGTTGAGGCGAACCGAGGATTCCCCCGCGAGCGCGGCTCCTTGGTGTGCATGTCGACGCAGACGCTGCAACCGTTGATCTGGCTGACGCGAAGCGCCACCAGGTCCTGCGTTGTGGACGGCAGGGGCGAATCGTGTACGTCCTTGCCCGTGGACAGGACATGCTTCAGAAGCTTCGCCGCGATCGGGCTGCCAAGAAGGTCGAGACGGGCGCCCACACTGTTCTCCTTGTCGTTTCGGCTGTACACCCCACCGACGACACAGCCCGGCCAGATGTCACAGCCAACCGAATGTGATCTGCGTCTCCCAGCCGCGACGCTATGGGCATGGTCGCTGGTGCTGTGACCGAAAATAGAGCAGCACACCAAGGACTGGCAGGAGCGTGCTGGGGTCGAAGCGTTACGTACGCAACCGGACCGCGCTCCACTGCGGCCTTCAGGTAGGAGGGGCAGCGCCGCATGCGCGCCGTAACCGGTGTCACGCAACGATACGAAGGCTCAGGGGCCATTTTCTTGTGGGGTGATCTGCCTCACACGCTGTCACAACGATCGGTCGCTCAGTGTCTTGATGCCAAACCTCGAGAAACGAAGGAGGCACCATGACCGAGAACATCGATGCAGTCGTGATCGGCGGCGGATACGCCGGCGTCATGGCGGCCAACCGCCTGACGCAGCGTAACGATGTGACCGTGACTCTGATCAACCCGCGCCCGGCCTTCGTCGAGCGGCTTCGCCTGCACCAGCTGGTGGGCGGGTCCCACGACGCGGTCGTGGACTATAAAGACGTCCTGGCCAAGAGCGTCCGGCTGGTGGTCGACACCGTGACCAGGATCGACGCGGCCGGGCGCCGCGCGAGCTTGGCGACCGGCGGTACGGTCGGTTACGACTATCTGATCTACGCCGTGGGCAGCGGCAGCGCCGACCCGCGTGTGCCCGGAGCGGCCGAGTTCGCCTACCCGATCGCCACCCTGGAAGAGGCACAGCGGCTGCGGCCGGTCATCGACGCCGCACCCGCAACGGCTGCAGTGACGGTGGTCGGGGGCGGTCCAACGGGTATCGAGACCGCCGCCGAGCTGGCGGAGGCCAACCGGACCGTGACTCTGGTGTGCGGCGGGATGCTGGGCCCGTACCTGCATCCTCGGGTTCGACGCTCGGTTGCCAAGCAGCTGGCCAGACTCGGTGTGACCGTGCTCGACGGGCCCAAGGCGAAGGTGACGGCGGTGACGTGCGACGCCGTGCAGCTCGGTGACGGCCGCGAACTGCCGAGCGAGGTGACCATCTGGACCGCAGGGTTCGGCGTGCCAGACCTGGCCGCGCGCAGCGGGCTGAGCACCGACGCCGTGGGCCGCCTGCTTACGGACGAAACGTTGACCAGCGTGGACGATGCGCGCATCGTCGCGGCCGGGGACTCGGCGGCACCGTCGGACCTGCCGTTGCGGATGAGCTGCCAGACCGCGCGTCCGCTGGGCGCGCACGCTGCCGACACGGTGCTCAGCCGGATCGCGGGCGAGCGGTCTGCGGCCATCAACGTGGGTTACTTCGGCCAGTGCATCGCCCTGGGTCGTCGTGCCGCCACCGCACAGCTCGCCTCCAGGGACGACACCGTGAACAAGTTCTCCATCGGTGGCCGCCTCGGCGCGATGATCAAGGAGGGCAGTTGCAGGGGCATGGTCAAGGAGCTGGCGCACGAGGGACGTAAGCCCGGTTCGTTCACCTGGTGGTTCAAAGATGACAAGCGCCGGCAGTTGCTGCAGACCAAGCGTGGCGAGGCGCTGGCCATCCGCTGAATGAGCAGCTTCAAGGCGTCCGGCGGCCAGGGCCGACCGCGAAGAGGAGGGAGCCAGATATGAGCGATCCTGCCACTGACCCGGCGACCGAGGCGTTCGTCGCCCACCGCAATCTGCTGTTCACCGTCGCCTACGAGATGCTCGGGTCGGCGACCGACGCAGAAGACGTCCTGCAGGAAACCTGGCTGCGGTGGGTCAAGGTCGCCGTGGGCCAGGTGCGCGACCAGCGCGCCTACCTGGTCCGGATCACGACCCGGCAGTCGCTCAACCGGCTGCGCACAAAGAGGCTTCGCAAGGAAACCTACGTCGGGCCCTGGCTGCCTGAGCCGTTGCTCACCTCGCCGGATGTGGCTCAGGACATCGAGCTCGCTGAGAGCGTGTCGATGGCGCTCATGATCGTCCTGGAGACGCTGTCACCGACAGAGCGCGCCGTCTTCGTGCTGCGCGAGGTCTTCGACGTCGGCTACCACGAGATCGCGGCCGCCGTCGGCAAGACCCCCGCGGCCGTCCGGCAGATCGCGCACCGTGCCCGCCGGCACGTCGATGCCCGCCGCCCTCGTCAGGCGGTCTCCCCGAGCCAGACCCGGGCGGTGTTGGAGTCGTTCCAGCGCGCGCTCGAAACCAGAAACCTGCAGGGTCTGCTCGACGTACTCGCCCCGCAGGTCGTCCTCATCGCCGATGGCGGCGGCGCCAAGCAGCCAGCGCCGCGGCCCATCACGGGCTCCGAGAAGGTGGTCCGCTTCATCGTCGGCGGCTTGGGCAAGTCCGACGTCTGCCTCGCCTGTGACCCCACCGTCGTCAACGGCAACCCGGCACTCATCGTACGCGTGGACGGCGAGATCGACGGCGTCCTGGCGATCCGCGTCGAGAACGCCCGCATCACCGGCCTCTACTACGTCCGCAACCCGCAGAAGCTGACCCGCATCGCATCCGAGACCCCGCTCACCCTGCGATGAACACCGGCGGCGGAACTACCACCTGACCAAGGCACCGTGCTGGCTTCACCCCCGAAGAGCTCCGAACACATTCAGCCAGATCTATTACTGGGAGGTCCTTCATGACGAAGAGCGTTGCCGGTGAACGCACCGACCCGGAACTGCCGGTCGAGCGTGGCTGCCCGTTCGCCCCGCCCGCCGCCTACGAACGGCTGCGCGAGCAGGCGCCGATCAGCAAGATCCGCCTGACCAGCGGGGATGAGGCGTGGGGTGGCCGGGCATGAGGAAGGCCGCACCATCCTCGCCGACCGCCGCTCCTCCTCCGACCGGCAAAGGGACGGCTTCCCGTTCTTCGCCGCCGATGCGGCGGTCCAGCAGCAGCTCCGCAGCCAGCCACCGTCGATGGTCAGCATGGCCGGCGCGGAACACGCCGCGGCCCGGCGTGCGTTGATCGGCGAGTTCACCGTGAAGCGGCTGGCCGCGCTGCGCCCCCGCATCCAGGACATCATCGACCACTTCATCGACGACATGCTCGCCACCGGCCAGCACCCGATCGACCTGGTCCAGGCGCTGTCCCTGCCGGTGCCCTCCCTGGTGATCTGCGAGCTGCTGCTGACCGCCGGCCACGAGACCACAGCGCATGATCTGGCTCGGCGTGCTCGGCCCGCTCATCCACCCGGACAGTCGGCCAACCGGGACCCGGCGGCATCCAAGGACCCGGCCGAAACTGGATATCGAGCGCGGGGCCCGCCACCACCTCGCCTTCGGCTTCGGCCCGCACCAGTGCCTCGGCCAGAACCTGGCCCGGATGGAACTGCAGGTCGTCTTCGACACGCTGTTCCGCCCCATCCCCACCCTGCGGCTCGCCACACCGATCGAGGACCTGCCGTTCAAGACCGACGCCGTCATCTACGGCGCCCACGAACTACCCATCACCTGGTGAGAAGGCATGATGCATATCAAAGCCGACACCGGAGTCTGCGTCGGCTCGGGCCAGTGCGTCCTGACCGAACCGGCCGTCTTCGACCAGGACGACGACGGCATCGTCGTCCTGCTGACCGACCACCCCGACGGCCAGACCGCGGCACAGGCGCGCGACGCCGTCACGCTGTGCCCGTCCCGAGCCCTCTCCATCCTGCAGGAGTAAGCCACCGGGGTGTCCGTGCCGGTAGCGGCCGGTGACGTCCGGTGGGGTAGGTCAGACCTTGTCCTCCAGCACATCCACGCTGGAGGACAAGGCGAGCCGGGACCTAGGCATGGCGACCGATCACCCTCCTGCCAACACCTAGGCCGACTTCCTGCCGTGTGCGGAACTGCTTTCGAGCTTCCGGCGGCGCGCACGGGTTCTCCGCCACCGGGGCGCATGCAGTTCGCCTTGTCCGCCACGCTGACCAGACAGCAGGATCCCGCGCTCACGCCGCTCCCGAAGGAACGGTTGAAGCGGTGCTGCGCCCCAACCCGCATGTTCGCCGGGCCGTCCGCCCGGTTGCGCGGGCGGGATCTGCTCAAGGCCGCGCCTCATCTCCTTGACCTGGACGCGTTGCAGGGCGACACGCTGCTGCTACATGGCAACCTCAGCCCTCGGCATCCGCACATCGGGACGGTCTGGTATACGCGGTGGACTGGTGGCATGCGTGCAAGGGCGCCGCCGGGTGGATCTGGCGTTCCTTGCCCCTCATCTCGTGGAAATAGCGGGGCACAGTACGCAGCGAACCGAGGCGCTGCTGGCGGGCATTCCTGCGTGGAAAGAACTGCCACCGTGCAGGTTGCAGGGCTGACCGTGCTGTGGACGCTGGCCCGGCTGTACCCCAGCACGGAGTGCCCGTTCCAGATCGCGGTTTTCCGACTTGCGCGTTCATGTTGTGACCATCCGGTCAACCTCCTGGTTACTCAACCAGGAAGCGGACTTCGGTGGTGAAGCGCGAGTCGGGATCAATACCGCTTCACGTTGACCTTGTCGTGGAGGCCCGTGGTGTCAGCCAGCTTGGACAGCAGGCGAGCCGGCCCGGCCGGGAGGACGTCGAGCAGGCGGAAGATCTGAGCGCCTGCCCAGATCCGCGCCTGGGTGCCGGGAATGACCTGCTTGACCATGCGGGCGGCATAATCGCGGCTGCCTCGTACGTAGTCGGCCATTTCACGTTCGTACGCGCGGAAGGCGGCGGTGTGGTCGCCGCCGGCTGCGGCCAGTTCACCGGCGAGCACGTAGGCCCCGATCACCGCCATGCTGGTGCTCGCGCCCACGGCGGGACCTGGGCAGTAGGCCGCGTCGCCGGTCAGGCTCACCCGGCCACGCGACCAGGTTTCCATGCGGAGCTGGGTGATCTCGTCGAAGTAGAAGGCGGGAGCGCCGTCCAGCTCGGCGAGCAGGCGGGGGGCCTCCGAGCCGAGGCCGGCGAAGTGCTCGCGCAGCAGTTCCTTCTGCCGATGGGTGTCGTGGCGGTGGTAGTCGAGGCGGTGAGGGCTGTGGAACATGAAGGTCGCGCGGGCCTCCTCCAGATGCCGCGGGCTGTACATGGCCATCATGCGGCCGGGAGCGGCCAGGCTGATCATTTCGTTGGAGAGGCCGAGGTGGTCGGGCACGGTGGCCACCGATACGTACCCGCCGAGGAAGTGGGTGAACTGCCGCTCCTCCCCGAACACCAGTCGGCGGACGTTGGAGTGCAGCCCGTCAGCGCCGACCACCAGGGCGAACGCGCGCGGCTCTGCCCGCTCGAAGGTGACCTTCACCTCGTCCTCGCCGTCCTCAATGGAAGCTATGGAGTCGCCGAAGGCGTATTCGACGTCGTGCCGGGTGGCGTCGTAGAAGATCTCGCTCAGGTCGTCGCGCATGATCTCGACATGCCGACCAGGCGTGACGCCGAGGACGCGGGCGGTGTCGACCCGGATCGCCTTGGCGCCCTCCCGGAGAAGGGTCACGCGTTGCGCGCCGGTGTCCTTGGCCTGGACGTGCTTCAGCAAGCCCATCTGCTCGACGATGCCCATCGACGGGCGGAAGAGGTCGACGGCGTGACCTCCTGTCTTGCGCAGGGCCGGTGCCCGCTCGACCACCGTGGGGCGGAAGCCGTACCGATGGAGCCAGTAGGCCAGCACGGGACCCGCCACGCTGGCACCGGAGATCAGAATCCGCATGCGCTCCTCCTTACTTAATGATAGGTAAGTTGCCGGGCTGCGGCGGGGCGACGCCGTGCAGCGCCGATCCCGCCGAGGTTCTCGCTCTATTCCGGTTCCGACGGGGGCGCGCTGCGTACCACGGGCATGATCTCGCGCTCGAAGATCGCGGCGATCTGCCGGTCGCGTTCGGTCCCGGACGGCATCGCCTCCAGGAGATCGCGTGTGCGCTCGTGGATCGGCCCGGCCAGCATGCGGTCGGGATGCACGTAGAGCCGGTTTTCCTGGACCGCGCGCAGAACCTGCTCGCCGACCACGTCCGGGGACAGCCCGTAGCGCTCGAAGATCCGGTCGCGGGCCTCGGTCGCGGGGTCCTGCGAGGCCGGAGTGCAGGGGTTGCCCGGCTCGTGCTTCAGGCTGTTGGCCATGATCTCGGTCCGCACGAAGCCGGGGCACACCACGGTCACCCCGATTCCGCGTTCGGCGAGTTCGCGATGCTGGCGGAGCGATTCCGACAGTCCCACGACGGCGAACTTGGAGGCGACGTACAGGAACTTGTCGCTGGCGACGAGTCCGGCCCCTGAGGCGACGTTCACGATCTGAGCCGGTCGGCCTCGGCCGAGCATGCGGGGCAGGAACGTCTGCAGACCGTTGACCACGCCGCCCAAATTGATGCCCAGCACGTGGTCCCACAGCTCGTAACTCAGCTGAGACGGGGGGACGGCGGTGCCGACCCCGGCGTTGTTGCACAGGACGGTGATCGGGCCGAGCCGCTCTTCTGCGGCGTCGGCCACTCGGGCGAAGGCGTCGCGGTCGCGTACGTCGAGCTCGAACGCCTCCACCTCGCCCGCCAGAACGGACAGTTCGCGCCGTGCGGCCTTCAGCCGTGCGCCGTCGATGTCGGCCAGCGCGATCCGGGCGCCGGCCGCGGCGAAAGCGCGGGCGATGCCCAGGCCGATGCCTTGGGCTCCTCCGGTGATGAAGAGCGCCGAGCCTGAGATGTCCACCATGAACCCTCCTAGCCAAATGATACAGCTACTGCACCAATATAGACACGATACTTTTATGGTGCCTGTAGACTTTCAGTATGACCGAGGAGCTTGGGCGGCGAGAGCGGAAGAAGCAACGGACGCGTCACGCGCTGGTGGACGCGGCCATGCGGCTGTTCGAACAGAAGGGGTTCGATCAGACCATGGTGACCGAGATCGCCGAAGCCGCCGACGTGTCGGAACGGACGTTCTACCTGCACTTCCCCACCAAGGAAGATGTCGTGATCGGCACCGCCGAGGAACGCCTCGACGTCGGGCTGCACACGATCGCGCAGTGGCGGCCGGGTCAGAGCGTGGGCGAAGTCCTTGAGCAGGCCGCGCGGAAGATCGCCGAACAGACGATGCACACGGACGTGCCGAGCGGTCTCGCGGCGCTACGCGTCAAGCTGCTCGCCTCGACGCCATCGGTCCAGGCCCGGCTCGTCCAGCGACTGCTGCGGACCCAGGGCGAGCTGATCGACGCCCTACATCGGGCGGCGCCCGAGTCGGTCAGCCGAGTGGAGGCGGCGGCGATGGTGGGTGCGGTGCTCGGCGCGCTCAACGCGACCGCCATCGCCAGCATCGAGCAGGGCGACGGGCCGGAGGAGACACGCGGTGCGTTGCGCCGCGCCGTCGACATCGCCCTGCAGCCCGAACAGGTGACGGGTATCGTGAGACGGGCGGACACGTGAATCGGCCGTGAAGCCCGTCACGGTGGCCGCGCCGGGCAGGTCGAGGCCCCCACGCTCGTGGGTGCCGGGCACCAGGGCGAATGTGCCGGCCAGGACCAGGAGCCGTCCATCGCCATCAGCAGCTGGGCGGCGGCGATCACCAGCAGGCGAGGCCGCTTCTTTCGGTGTGCGTGCTCAT
This sequence comes from Nonomuraea diastatica, assembly GCF_004349015.1. Taxonomy (NCBI): domain Bacteria; kingdom Bacillati; phylum Actinomycetota; class Actinomycetes; order Streptosporangiales; family Streptosporangiaceae; genus Nonomuraea; species Nonomuraea diastatica. The sequence continues at coordinate 144 of NZ_SMKP01000156.1, read as the reverse complement.
GTGCGGTCCTCAGCAGACGGCGGCGTGGACGGCGGCGGCGAGCAGGTCGTGTTCCGGGTAGGACCAGCCGAAGCCGAAGCGGCGCCGGGTGTAGCCGAAGGCGATGCCGTTGAGCGGGTCGGCGAAGGCTTCGGCGCCCGCCGA
>NZ_SMKP01000155.1:0-26366 GCF_004349015.1 Nonomuraea diastatica | reverse complement strand
GTGTATGCGTCCTCGCGGACGTAGACGAGCTGCTCGACCGACGCCTCCACAGCAGGGATCCAATCACCCGACACCGACAATCGTCCAAATCGCGGCCCGGGGGGCACAGGGTCCGCAACCCGTCCCCGGCGCTGTTCGGTCCCCAGGGCACCCCGGCGCCCCCCGGCAGGACTCCACATCTCTTCACGATGAGCACGCACCCGACCTCACCCACGCGGCCAGTCAGCAGGTGGTGCCGGGCCGAAGGTGCGGCCCGAGGTGGTGTGTCGAGGTTGCGGCCCGAGGTAGTGGGGTTGCGGGTCCCGGTCAGCCGCGGCGCCGGCCGTGGATCTCGCCGTCGCCCTCGCGGGCCTGGCCGGTGGCGGTGCGGGCCGGCGGCGGCGCGGCCGGTGGGCCTCGCCGCGCTCCGTCATGGGTCCGCGACCGCGAGGACGTCCAGGCACTCGCGCGCGAGCTGCAGCTCCTCGCGTACCTGGACCACCAGGACGGGTACGGCGGCGCCGGGCGCGCTGACCGGCCCGTCGTCGTGGCGGTTGCCGCGTACGGGAGGCAGCACGCCGAGCAGGCCGAGGCGGCCGCAGACGGCTTCACGCACCTCGGGCTGGTCCCAGCCGATCTCCCCGGTGAACACGAGCGCGTCGATCCGCCGGAGCGAGGTGGCCGCGGCGGCGATCTCCCTGCTCACCCGGTGGCCGAACACGCGCAGCGCCAGCGCGGCCGCGTCGTTGCCGTCACGCTCGGCCGCGACGAGGTCCCGCGTGTCGCCGGACAGGCCGTCGGACAGGCCGAGCAGCCCCGACCGCCGCTCCAGCCCTTCGCCGAGCTCCGCCACCGACAGGTGGCCCTCCGACAGCAGCCATACCAGCATCCCCGGGTCCACGCTGCCCGAGCGCTTGCTCATGGGCAGTCCGTCGAGCGGCGTGAACCCCATCGAGGTGTCGAGGCTGCGCCCGCCCGACACCGCGCACACCGAGCAGCCACCGCCCAGATGCGCCAGCACCAGATCCAGCTCCGTGAGCGGCCTGCCGAGCAGGTCGGCCACCCGGTCGGCGGCCCAGGCGTACGACAGGCCGTGGAAGCCGTACCGGCGCAGGCCGTGCCGCCTGCGCCATTCGGACGGCAGCGGGTAGGCCGCCGCCGCGTCGGGCAGGCCGGCGTGGAAGGCGGTGTCGGGGCAGAGCACGTGCGGCACGGCGGGCAGCTGCTCGCGGGCCGCGTCCAGCAGGGCCAGCGCGGGCGGCAGGTGCAGCGGCGCCAGGGCAGTGACGCCGCGCAACGCGGAGACCGTCTCGTCGTCGGCGACGCTCGGCGCGCGGACGACGTCGCCGCCGTGCACCAGCCGGTGCGCCACGGCCCGGACGTCGCGGTCGAAGTGGCCGCCGAGGAACGCCGACAGCTCCTCCCGCGCGGCGCCCGGGTCGGCGGCGCGCCCGGTGTGCGCGCTGTCGAGCACGCTGCCGCCCTGGACGAGATCGAAACGCAGGCTCGACGAGCCGGCGTTCACGGTCAGGATCGCCGCGGAGTCCGTCGTCTGTTCGTCCATGGCCCGCCCCATGACCGCCGCGCTACCCGGCAGCGTTCCCGCAAAACTGGGCCAATCAAGGCTCCGTCTGGATTTGGCGTCCTTAGGATTGTTTGGTGAGGGCGTCGGGTAGTCGTGCGCCATGGACATCACCCTGAAGGTGAACGGCACACCGCACGCGGTCGACGTCGACCCGCGGATGTCGCTGCTCGATCTGCTGCGCGAGCGGCTGGGGCTGATCGGCGCCAAGAAGGGCTGCGACCACGGGCAGTGCGGCGCGTGCACCGTTCTCATCGACGGGCGGCGGGCCAACGCGTGCCTCGCGCTGGCGGTCGCCGTGGACGGTTCCGAGGTCACCACCGTCGAAGGACTGGCCGAGGGGGACGACCTGCATCCGCTGCAGGCGGCCTTCATCGAACACGACGCGTTCCAGTGCGGCTACTGCACGCCGGGGCAGCTCTGCTCGGCCGTGGCCATGCTGGGTGAGCCGGGGCCGAGCGCCGTCACCGGCGATCTCGCGCTCGATCCCGAGCTGACGCCCGAGGAGATCAGGGAACGGATGAGCGGCAACCTGTGCAGGTGCGGCGCCTACGTCAACATCGTCAAGGCGATCGCCGAGGCCGCCCTGTGAAGCGCTTCGAGTACGCCCGCGCCGGCAGCCCGTCCGACGCCGTGCGCCGGTTCCGGCCCGGCACCATGTACCTGGGCGGCGGCACCAACCTGGTCGACCTCATGCGGCTGGGTGTGGCCGAGCCCGACCTGCTGGTGGACGTCAGCCGGCTGCCGCTCGACGTGATCGAGCCGGTCGGCGACCGGCTCCGCGTGGGAGCGGCCGTGCGCAACACCGATCTCGCCGCCGACCCGCTGGTGCGCACCCACTACCCGATGCTCGCGCGGGCGGTGCTGGCCGGGGCGTCCGGGCAGGTGCGCAACATGGCGACCGTGGCCGGCAACCTGCTGCAACGCACCCGCTGCGCCTACTTCCAGGACGTGAGCAGGCCCTGCAACAAGCGCCGCCCAGGCTCCGGCTGCCCGGCCATCGAAGGCGACCACGGCAACCTGGCCGTGCTCGGCGCCTCCGGCGCCTGCGTGGCCACCCACCCGTCGGACATGGCGGTCGCGCTGGCCGCGCTGGACGCCGAGGTGCACGTCACCGGCCCGGGAGGTGACCGGATCATCCCGATGCCCGGGCTGCACCGGCTGCCGGGCGAAGAGCCGGAACGCGACACGGTGCTGGAGCCCGGCGACCTGATCACCGCCGTGGAACTGCCCGCGTCCCCGCCGGGGGCCTCCGCGTACCGGAAGGTGCGCGAGCGGGCGTCGTTCGCGTTCGCGCTCGTGTCCATCGCCGCGTCGCTCGACGTCGGCTCCGACGGTGTCGTGAGCGACTGCCGCATCGCGCTCGGCAGCGTGGCCCACGTCCCGTGGCGGGCCGAGCGCGCCGAGCGGCTGCTGATCGGCGGGCCCGCCACCGGCGCGGCGTTCCTGGAAGCCGCGGAGGCCGAGCTCGACCAGGCCCGCCCGCTGCCGCGCAACGCCTACAAACTGCCGCTGGCCAGAAATCTGATCGTCGCGACCCTCGAGGAGCTGGCACCGTGAACCGCGTCGAGGGCCGCGTCAAGGTCACCGGGCTGGCCACGTACGCGGCCGAATATCCGGTCGAAGCCGTCGCCTACGCCTACCCCGTGCAGTCGCTGGTCGCCAAGGGCCGCATCGCCGGCGTCCACGACGCCGCGGCCCGCGAGATGCCCGGCGTGCTGGCCGTGCTGTCCTGCGAGGATCCGCCCCGGCTGGCCGAGGACGCCGATGCCGAACTGGCGCTCTTCCAGAGCCGCGACGTCGCCTACCGCGGCCAGATCGTCGCCGCCGTCGTCGCCGGCACCTACGAGAACGCCCGCGCCGCCGCCGCGGCCGTGCGCGTCGAGTACGACCCGGACGACCACGACGTCGCCCTGCGCTCCGGCCATCCCGGCTTCTACCGGCCGGACGTCGTCAATCCCGACTACCCGGCCGACACCGTGAAGGGCGACGTCGAGGCCGGCCTCGACGTCGCCGCCGCGAGCGTCGACGTGACCTATTCGACCCCTGTCCTGCACAACAACCCGATGGAGCCGCACGCCGCCCTGGCCGTGTGGGACCCCGAGGGCAGGTTGCTGGTCTACGACAGCACGCAGGGCACGTCCCCCGACCGCGACACCATCGCGCGGACGTTGGGCCTGCCGCGGGAGGACGTGCGCGTGGTGTCCAGGCACGTCGGCGGCGGGTTCGGGTCGAAGGGCTCCACCAGGCCGCACGCCGTGCTCGCCGCCCTGGCGGCCAGGGCCGCGGGCCGCCCGGTCAAGGTCGCGCTGACCCGGCACCAGATGTTCGACGTCACGGGCTACCGCACGCCGACGATCCAGCGGCTGCGGCTCGGCGCGGACGCCGGCGGCCGGCTCACGGCGGTGGAGCACGTGGCGTACGAGCAGAGCTCGACGCTGATCGAGTTCGCCGAGCAGACCGCGACCCCGGCCCGCGTCATGTACGCCACGCCCGCACTGCGCACCGCGCACCGCCTGGTCCGGCTGGACGTGGCCACCCCGTCGTGGATGCGCGCGCCGGGGGAGTGCCCCGGCATGTACGCGCTCGAGTCCGCCATGGACGAACTCGCCTGCGCCCTCGGCATGGACCCCGTCGAGCTGCGCGTCGTCAACGACGCCGACGCCGAGCCGGAGGGCGGGCTGCCGTTCAGCTCCCGCAACCTCGTGATGTGCCTGCGCGAGGGCGCCCGCCGCTTCGGCTGGCGGCACCGCGACCCGGAGCCCGGCGTCAGGCGCGAGGGGGAGTGGCTGGTCGGCACCGGCGTGGCCGCCTCCACCTACCCGGCCAGGCGCCGCCCGGCCAGCGCCTTCGCCTTCGTGCGCGACGGTGACTACGTCATCCAGGTGGCCGCCGCCGACATCGGCACCGGCGCCCGTACAGCGCTCGTCAGGATCGCCGCGGACGCGCTGGGCGTTCCACCCGGTCAGGTGCACGTCGAGCTCGGCGACAGCGACCTGCCGGAGGCCCCCGTCGCCGGCGGCTCCATGGGCACCGCCTCGTGGGGGTCGGCCGTCGTACGCGCCTGTGAGGAGCTCAAGCGTGGCGACGGCAAGGAGGGCCGCGCCGACACCACCGGCGAGGTCGGGAACGACGCGCGGCTGGCCAGGCACGCCTTCGGCGCGCAGTTCGCCGAGGTCCGGGTCAGCTCCGTGACCGGCGAGATCCGCGTGCCGCGCCTGCTCGGCGTCTTCGCCGCCGGGCGCATCGTGGACCCCGAGCTGGCCAGGTCGCAGTTCATCGGCGGGATGACGATGGGCCTGGGGATGGCGCTGATGGAGGAGACGCTCACCGACGAGGAGTTCGGCGGGTTCCTGCGCCGGGACCTGGCGCAGTATCACGTGCCCGCCTGCGCCGACGTGCCGCACGTCGAGGCGGTCTGGCTGGACGAGCAGGACGGCGAGCTGAACCCGATGGGCAGCAAGGGCATCGGCGAGATCGGCATCGTCGGCACGGCCGCGGCCATCGGCAACGCCGTGCACCACGCGACCGGCCATCGCCTGCGTGACCTGCCCATGACACCGGTCAAGATTCTGTCAAGGTTTTAGCCTCCGTGCCGGAGGAAGGAGGGGAGCCGCAGAGCACGGGCGGGAGGGTGCCGGTGAAAGAGGAATCGCACGGGGATCGGGCGGATCGGAATTTCGTCGAGCTCCTGCAGGGAGCCCGCGTGGCGGTGACCGGGGTGCAGGTGTTGTTCGCGTTCCTGCTGACGGTGCCGTTCTCGCCCGGGTTCACCCGGATCGACAGGGCCGACCAGTGGCTGTACTACGCGGCGCTGGTCAGCGCTGCCCTCGCGTCCATCTGGTACATCGCGCCGACCGCGCAGCACCGCGTGCTGTTCCGGCAGGGGCGCAAGGAGACGCTGGTACGCCGCTCCAACCGTTACGGCCTGGCCGGCGCGCTCGCCCTGGCCGTGTCGATGACCACGGCGACGATGTTCGTGATCGACCACCTGTTCGACGCCGCGCTGGCCGGGGTCACCGCGGGCGTGCTGGCCCTGCTGGCGTTGTGGACCTGGTTCGGCCAGCCGGCGCTGACCAGGTCGGATCAGCCGCCGGACGGCGTCGCCGAGCCGTCGTCGGGCGGCGCCGACGACCCCCGGGCATAGGACGCTCTGGCCACCATGTAGGCCGCGACCGACACGGTGATCACCTGGGAGATCCCGGCCAGCAGCAGCGGACCCGCGGTCGCCCAGGTGGGCCGGTGCAGCCACATGGCGAGCAGCACCAGCAGCACGCCCAGCACCTGCGGTTTCGTGCCGGCGTGCATACGATCCAGCGTGGTCCGGAACCGTACGAGGCCGATGCCGGCCGCCAGCGCCAGCACCGACCCCAGCAGCAGGCAGGCCGCCGCCGCCACGTCGAGGGCGCTCATCGCGACCTCCCCGAGAAGAAGCGGGCCAGTGACACGGAGCCGACGAACCCCAGCAGCGACAACACCAGCAGGATCGGCAGGTCCGAATAGTCGTCCCTGACCACCGCGAACGCCCCCGCGCCGCACATCGCCATGGCCGTCAGCGCGTCCAGGGCCACGGCCCGGTCGAGCATCGAGGGCCCGCGCCCCAGCCGGAAGAGCGTGGCGGCCGCCCCGCAGCTGAGCAGGCCGATCGCCACCAGATACACCGCCGTCATCGCAGTTCCTCTCTGTCGGCGCTGGTGCCGAAGGCCTCCACGATGCGCCTCTCCAGCGCGGTGATGTCCGCCCGCACGGCCTCGGTGACCTCGCCCGGGCGCCCCAGCACGTGCACCGCCAGCTCGTGTTCCTCGGGGTAGAGCTCCGCCACCAGGCTGCCGGGCACGGAGGTGATGGCGACCATGGTGAGCACGACCATGGACTCCGACGACGTGCGCAGCCGCACGCGTACGAGCTGCGTCGGCGGCGGGCCCGGGTGGACCGCCCAGAACACCACCCGCAGGGTCGAGACCACCATCTCCGAGGCGAACCAGAGCAGGAACCGAACCAGGCCGGCCGGGTTGACCCTGATGCCGGGGTCCACGGCGGGCAGCGGCAGCAGCCAGGTCACCACGAGCCCGGCGGCCAGCCCGCCCAGCAGGTTGCCGGCGCTGACGTCTCCCCACAACGCCGTCCACACCAGCGTCAGCCAGGCGACCAGCGGCAGCGGCACCCGCCTGCCGAACACCCGCGGCGCCAGCACGTTCAGGTTCACCGTTGCCTCCCCAGGACCGCCGTGATGTACGGCTCGCGCGCCATCAGCTCGCTCGCCGCCCGCTCGGCCAGCGCCGACAGCGGTCCGGCCAGCACCGTGAACGACAGCCCGAGCACCACCAGCGCCGTCACCGACACGGCCAGCGCCGCCGGCAGCGCCGTCGTGGTCACCGTCGGGTCCTCGCCGGTGTCCTCCTCGCTTTCCACGACCGTGCCCACCCGCTCGGCGCGCACGCCGCTCCAGAACGCTCTGCTCCAGGCCTTCGCGACGGAGTACAGCGTGAGCAGGCTCGTGACCAGGCCCGCGGCCACCAGTGTGACCGGCAGCCAGCCGCCCGCCGCCAGCCCGGCCTGCACCAGCAGCAGCTTGCCCAGGAAACCCGACATGGGCGGGATGCCCGACAGGTTCATGGCGGGCACGAAGAACAGCACCGCGATCAGCGGCGTGGCCTTCATCAGGCCGCCGAGCCCGGTCACCGACGTGGTGCCGGTGCGCCGCTCGACCATCCCCGCCACCAGGAACAGGCTCGTCTGCACGGTGATGTGGTGCACCACGTAGAAGATCGCGCCCGCCATCCCGGCCCGCGTGGACAACGCCACCCCGAACACCATGTAGCCGATGTGGCTGACCAGCGTGAACGAGAGCATGCGCTTCAGGTCGGTCTGCGCGACCGCGCCCAGCACGCCCACCAGCATGGTGGCCAGCGCCAGCCACATCAGCAGCGTCGACACCGGACCGCCGGGGAACAGCAGCGCCTCCAGCCTGATGATCGAGTAGACGCCGACCTTGGTGAGCAGACCGGCGAACACGGCCGTGGCCGGAGCCGGCGCGGTCGGGTAGGAGTCGGGCAGCCACGCCGACATGGGGAAGATCGCGGCCTTGATCGCGAACGCCAGCAGCAGTGTCAGCTCCACCAGCAGCTTCACCTGCTCGGGCAGCTGGGGAAAACGCTCGGCGAGCTGCGCCAGCGCCAGCGTCCCCGTCGCCCCGTAGGTGACGGCCAGCGCCACCAGGAACAACATGGACGAGACCAGGGCCATCAGCGTGTACGTCGCACCGGCCCGGATCCTGGCCTCGGTGCCGCCGAACGTGAGCAGCACGTACGAACCGCTCAGCAGCAGCTCGAACGCCACGAACAGGTTGAACAGGTCGCCGGACAGGAACGCGTCCGCCACCCCGGCCACCATCACCAGGAAGGCCGGATGGAAGATCGCCATGGGAGCGTCGTGCTCCTGCTGGTCGTAGGCGTTGGCGACCGAGTACACCATCACGCAGAACGTCACCGCCGACGAGACCACCAGCACCAGCGTCGAGAGGCGGTCGGCGACCAGGCAGATGCCGATCGGGGACGGCCACCCGCCCAGGTGGGTGACCAGCGGGCCGTGCGACTCGGCCGCCACCAGCAACACCACGGACACGGCGAGCGACAGGCCGAGGGTGACGAGGCTGATGACCGACTGCAGATGCCGCAGCCGCCCGCCGATGGCCAGCTTCACCCCGGCGGCCAGCAGCGGCAGCAGCACCGGCACGCAGATGAGGCTTTCCACGGGCAGGGACGGCTCCACGCTCAGCCCCTTTCCGCGTCGGGGAGGTGGTCCATCAGCCGTCCCCCTCCAGGTCAGGGTCCTGCGCGAGGGCCTGGCGCTCGCGCTCCTCCCTGATGGCCGCCCGCATCTGCCTGCGCGCCTCCCGCTGCCGCACCCGCAGCTTCCTGCGCAGTTCCTTCTCCTCGGCCGCCTGGGCCCCCCGCCGGCGGGCGTGCTCGTCGCGCAACTCCTCGATGCGCGCGAGGTTGTCGCCCGCCCGCGCCTCCTCCCGCAGCCCGACCTCCTCGAAGCGCCGGTGCAGCTCCTCCTCCGACAGTCCCTGCTCCCGGCCCTGGCGCATCCACTCCTCGAGCTCGTCGTACACCCGGGCCAGGCGCTGCTCCAGGTCGGCCTCCTGCAGCCGCTCCCGCTCGGCCTGCTCGGCCTGCAAGTTCGCCAGTTCGGCCCGCTGCCGCACGAGCAGCCGGCGGTAGTCGTCCACCCTGCGGCGCACCGCGTCGCCCAGCTCGCCGCGCCGCGAGCGCAGCCGCACGCGCCGGTCCTCGGTGTCGTCCTGCACCTCGTCGGTCCCGGTCAGCTGCCACGTCCGGTGCACCAAGGCCAGCAGGAAAGCCGTCATGCCCATGGTGATCACGATGGCGGTGAGCACCATCGCCTGGGGCAGCGGATCGGCCATCCTGGCGGGCGGCGTGACCCCCAGGATGGGCGAGCCGCCGGCGCTGCTCCCCGCCGTGAGGATCAGCAGGTTCACGCCGTTGCCGAGGACGACGACGCCGGCGAGCGCGCGTACCAGGCTCCGCTCCAGCAGCAGCGTCACGCCCGTCGTGATCATCATGAAGCAGGCCAGGAACGGCACCAGGGAGACGGTCACGAGCCCTCCCCTGCGTCGATCTGGCGGTCCATCTCGGCGCCCAGGCCGCGCAGCACGTCCTGCACCATGCCGATCACCGACAGGTACACGCCGAGGTCGAACAGCAGCCCGGTGGACAGGTGCACGTGCCCGGCGAGCGGCACGCTCACGTCCGTGGCCAGCATGTCCAGCGCCGCCGAGCCGAACAGCAGCCCGAACAGCGCCGTGCCCGCCGACAACGTCAGCCCGACGCCCATCAGCACGCCCGCGTGCACCGGCACCGCCGCGGCCAGCTCGTTCCGCCCGCCGGCCAGGTAGCGCACGGCGATCGCCAGCCCGGCCACGATGCCGCCGGCGAACCCGCCGCCGACCCTGCTGTGCCCGACGAACAGCAGGAACAGCGAGAGCAGCAGCACCGTGTGGAACGTCAGCCTCGCCACCACGTCGAACGCCAGCACCCGCTGCCCGCGCGGAAGCGTGGAGGCCAGCCAGTGCGGCTCCGCCGGCGGGTGCTCCGCCTCCTTCGGCTCGATCCGGTACGACCTGCGCCGCAGGAACACGAGGCTCGTCAGGCCCAGAGTCAGCACGATGAGCACCGTGCTCTCGCCCAGGGTGTCCCAGGCGCGGATGTCGACGAGCAGCGCGGTGACGATGTTGCGCGAGCCCGCCTCCTCCGCCGGCATCGCCATGTGCGCGCCGACCGGCACGACGTCGCGCGCGCTGCTCGCCAGCATGCCCGCGCCCGTGAGCACCACCCCCACGGCCAGCCCGAGCCCGATCCTGGCCGGGAACGGCAGCCGCCCCCTGCCCGGGTCGATCGGCAGCCGCCGCAGCACCAGGGCGAAGACCACCAGCAGCAGCGTCTCGGCCAGGAACTGGGTGAGCGCCAGGTCCGGCGAGCCGTGCGCGAGGAACAGCAGCGCGGTCCCGTACCCCAGGACGCCGACGACGACGGCGAGGAAGATGGAGGCGCGGGCGAGCAGCGCCAGCACGGCCGCCGCCGCGATCAGCACGGTGATGACGGGCTGCTCCGGCCGCTGCCAGGCGACGACCGGCACGTCCAGGCGCGGCGCACCTCCGTAGGCGACGGAGAACACGCCGACGCCGACCGCGGCCAGCATGGTGAGCATCAGGTAGTCGGGCACCGAGCCGCGCTGCACGAGGCCGGTCAGCTGGATGGCGAAGCGGTCGAGCCCGCTCACGATGATCCAGAAGACCTGGCTGGAGTCCGGCACGGGCAGCACCGCCCCCGCCCTGGCCACCGGCTCCCTGGCCACGAACAGCAGCACGCCGGCCGCCAGCGCCGCGGCCGACAGCAGCAGCGGCAGGCCGAACCCGCTCCACACCACGAGGTGGGTCTCGTGGCCGGGGTCGCGGAAGGACTCCGTGTAGGCCGACATCGCGCCCGCGTACCAGGAGGCCGCCGGCGCCAGCGCCAATCCCAGCACCGACAGCAGCGCGGTGGGCACGAACATGGCCGCGGGCACGCGGTGCACCGGCCGCGCCGCCACCCCCGGCTTGGCGGCGAACGCCCCCCACAGGAAGCGCAGCGTGTACGCCGCCGTCAGCGCCGACCCCGCCACCACGCCCGCCAGCAGGAAAGGCGCGTCCAGCAGCGACTCCAGCGCCGCCTCCTTGGCGGCGAACCCCGCCAACGGCGGCAGGCCCGCCATCGACGCCCCCGCGAGCACGGCCGCCGCGCACACCCAGGGCATCGCCCGGCCCACCCCGCTGAGCTCGCCCGTCTCGCGGCTGCCCGCCGCGTGGTCGACGATGCCCACCACGAGGAACAGGGCCGCCTTGAACAGCGCGTGCGCCACCAGCATGGCGGCCCCGGCCAGCGCGGTCGCCCGTGTTCCCGCGCCGAAGAGCGCCACGAGGAAGCCGAGCTGGCTGACCGTGCCGTAGGCCAGCAGCCGCTTGAGATCCGTCTCGCGCAGCGCCCGCCAGCCACCGAGCACCATCGTGACCAGCCCGAGCGGCACGGCCACCGCCCGCCACAGCGCCACGTCGCCGAACGCCGGGCCGAGCCTGGCCACCAGGTACACGCCGGCCTTCACCATGGCCGCCGCGTGCAGGTACGCCGACACGGGCGTGGGCGCGGCCATCGCGGCGGGCAACCACGTGCTGAACGGGAAGATCGCGGACTTGGCCAGCGCCCCCGTCAGCACCAGCACCAGCGCAACCGGTGCGATCGCCGGGGGATCGGCCGCGATCGCCGACACCCGGTACGTGCCCGCCGCCTGCCCGGTCAGCACGAACCCCGCCAGCATGCACAACCCGCCGAACGTGGTGATCGCCAGCGCCTTCATCGCCGCCTGCCTGCTCACCCGGCTCTCCGGCTCGTAGCCGATCAGCAGGTACGAGAAGACGGTGGTCAGCTCCCAGAACACGTACAGCAGGAGCAGGTTGTCGGCCGTCACCAGCCCCAGCATCGACCCGGCGAAGGCCACCATCACGCCGCCGTAGCGGCCGAGCCCGTCGTCGTCCGCCGGCAGGTACGCGGCGCTGTAGCCCAGCACCAGCACGCCGATGCCCGTCACCAGCGCCATCATCACCACGGCCAGCGGGTCGGCGCGGAAGTCCAGCTCCATCTGCATCACCGGCGCCCACGCGGTGGCCTCCCGCACGGGCAGCCCCCGCACCGCCACCCAGAGCGTGTAGACGAAGGCGGCGGCCGGCGGCACGGCCAGCACGGCGAAGGAGGCGCGTCCCATGCGGGCGGCCAGCCAGGGAGCGCAGACCGCTGCCACCGCGTGGAGGATCAGCAGCAGCTCCATGGGCTCCTCGGGCGGGAAAGTCCGGTTACGTCCGCCCAATCTCTCCCGCCGTGCCCTCGCCGCCGCGCAGGCACGGCTGGGGTTGACCCGAACCTCACCACTCCCACACCCGGGGGTGGGACGGAGCTGTCAGCGCCGTGGCGCGCGCTCAGCCGGCGTCGTCGACGCGCCGGCGCACTTCGTCGGCCAGCTGGCCGAGCGATCGGTCGAGCAGCTCGCACATCTCGTCGGCGTGGGCCCCCGAGGCGGGTTCGTTGAGCAGCGAGATGTGCACGGTCACCTCACTCGTGCCGCTCGCCGCGTCGGAGACCTGCAGCCACCCGGCGTAGCCGGGATGGTCGCGCCCGCCCCACTCCACGCGCAGCTGCTCGTCCGAGGCCCGGAACAGCCCTTCGTGCGGGCCCGTGCCGGGCACCAGATCGCCGCCCGCCTCCACGGTGCCGGGGCCGCTGCCGGTCACCGTCAGGCCCTGCGGCAGCCACCTGTCCATGATCTCCACGTCGGACGCGACGCCGAACACGATCATGCTGTCGGCCGGCATGCCGCGCGTCGCCTCGAACTCCGCCATCACAACTCCCCGGTCAATGCTCCCGCCGTACCCGTGTGATGTGCGGGCAAACAGCCGCCGGTCCGCCGGGTCCTGCCGCTACCTTTGCTGTCGGCGCGAGCCGTGCGGGTGTGTCGCGGGGAGGGGAGCGGGGCGATGACGGAGTTGCCACAGGTGCCGCCGGAGATGTTCCGGTTCACCACCACCGAGCGGGCCGACCTGCACACCGCCGTCCTCTGCGCCTTCGGCGAGGCCGGCGAGCGGTTCGAGACGGCGCTGACGTCGGAAGAGGTCCACGAGCGGCTGCGATCGGTCGGATGGTACGCCCCGGTCGCCGACCACGAACTGTCCGGCACGCTCAAGCAGCTGGCCGGCTGGGGACTGCTCGACGTGATCTTCAACCACGCCGGCGGCTTCGCCACCGCCGAGGAGTACGAGCGCAAGAACCTGCACTATGCGCTGACCGCACACGGGGAGGCGGCGCTCGCCGGGGTGCAGCACGCGATGGCGATGCTGGACTCGGCAGGCGCGTTGCAGGCCGCGGTGCTCGACGCCATCGCCGAGCGGCTGGAGGAGCTGGAGGTCCTGCTGCGCGACCCCGATCCGGGGCGCGACCGGCGCATCTTCACCGGCCTTCAGGAGCTGGAGGGGCATCTCGACGCGCTGCGCGCCAACACCAGGCGGTTCAACAGCGAGCTGCAGCGGCTGCTGCGCCTCGAAGGCACCGATCTCGCCACGTTCCACGAGGTCAAGTCCGCCGTGGTGGCCTATCTGCAGGAGTTCGCGACCAACCTGGAGCAGCGTGGTGAGGCCATCGCCGCCGCCCTGGAAAGGGTCGAGGAGCACGGCGTCGGCGTGCTGCACGCGCGGGCGCTCGACGGCGCCGACCTGCCGAGGGCACCCGGCGCCGACCACGCCACCCCGTGGCTGGCGGCGCGGGCGGCCAGGTGGGAAGGGCTGCGGTCGTGGTTCGCCGACGGCACCCGCACCGACCACCGCACCGACCACTGGGCCGGCGAGCGTGTCGTGCCGCGGGTGCGGCAGTTGCACAACGTGGCCAGGCGGGCGATCGTGGCGCTGTTGCAGGTGCTCGACCGGATCACCGACTCCCGCCGCCGCTCCTCCAGCGCCGCCGCCGACTTCCGTACGCTGGCCCGCTGGTTCGCCACCGCGCCCGCCGAGCACGACGCGCACCGGCTGTGGGACGCGGCGTTCGGGCTCGGCTCCGCCCGGCACGCGCACCTCGGGCACCCCGACGCCGAGCTGATCCCCTCCGGGGTTCCCTGGTCGGAGGCCGAGCCGGTGGAGGTGTCGGCGCTGCTGCGCTCGCGCGGGCGCACCGAGCGGATGGGCCGCACCGGCAGGGTCCGCGACGTGGCCGAGCTGCGGGCCGGGCGCCGGTCGCGGGCCGAGAAGGAGCGCGCCGAACTGGAGGCCGCATGGGCGGCGCTGGCCACCACAGGGGCGATGCGGCTGTCGCAGCTGGGGGTGCTCGACCACGAGGCGTTCGGGCGGCTGCTCGACCTGCTCGGCCGGGCCCTCGCCGAACGCCCCGACGCGACCGGCCGCCGGCGGGCCGTCACCTCCGACGGGCGCGTCGAGATCGTGCTCAGGGCGCCCGGAGACGGAGCCGTCGCGGTGCTGCGTACCTCCGAAGGGTGGTTCCGCGGTCCCGACTACCTCATCGACGTACACGCGCCCGGCGACTCCCGCGCCGGCGCGCCCGCCGCCGCCGAGCACCGGGCGGGTGCATGAGCAGCCTCGCCAACCAGCTCGTCAGGGCCGAGAAGGAGGAGATCGCGCGGGCGATCAGGACACTGCTCGGCCGGCCGCTCGTGTCCCGGCGGAGCGACCCCGCCGCCTTCGACCTGATCAGGAAACGCCGCCGGCCGCTCATCCAGTGGTTCGACTACTTCTGCGGCTGGCGGCTGGTCGTGGAGCCGCGCGAGGGCTACGCCCGCCTGGTCAAGGTCAGGACCGAGCCGAGCGCCACCCGGCCCGCCCGCCGCCGCCGCGCCTCCAGGGCGCCCTTCGACCGCCGCCGCTACACCCTGTTCTGCCTGTGCGCGGCCGAGCTGCTCACCTCGCCGGTCATCACGATCGGCATGCTCGCCCAGCGCGTCGTGCAGGCGGCCGCCGTCGAGGCGGACGTGCCCGTGTTCGACCCGGTCAAGTCCGCCGAGCGGGTCGCCCTCGTCGACGCGCTCAAGCTGCTCGAACACCATGGCGCGATCACCGTCATGGACGGCGCGACCGACTCCTACCTCGACGACGAGGGCGCCAAGGTGCTCTACAGGGTCGACACCACCCGCGTGATCAGGCTGCTCGCCGCGCCCGTGCCGCCGTCGAGGATCGCCGCCGGCGCCGCCGGGGAGGCGGGCTCCGGCACGCTCGGCGAGCTCACGGCGGCGCTCAGCGCCGAGTCCCGCTACGGCGCCGACGAGCCGACCGAGACCCAGCGCAACCTCAGGGCCCGACACTCGCTCGTCCGCCGGCTGCTCGACGAGCCCGTCGTCTACCGCGCCGACCTGACCTCCGCCGAGTCCGGCTACGCCGCCTCGCTCACCGGTCGCCGGATCCTGCGCCGCGCCGCCGAGGAAGCCGGCTTCGTGCTCGAAGAGCGCGCCGAGGGGTTCCTGCTCATCGACCCCGACGGCACCGCCACCGACACCCGGTTCCCCGACGACGGCAGCCACGCCAAGGTGGCCGCCCTGCTGCTGCTCGACCTGCTCGTCTCGGCCGGGCCCATCACCGCCCGGCGGCTCCACGCCGAGGCGGGCGGGCTGCTGCGCCGCTTCCCGCAGTGGGCGAAGGCGTACCAGTCCGACGGTGGCGGGGCGCGGCTGGCCGCCGACGCGCTGGAGGTGCTCACGATGTTCGGGCTGGCCCGCCGCACGGGTGACCGGGTCGCCGCTCTGCCCGCCGCGGCCCGCTACCGGGTCGATCGCGGCACGGCCGTCCAGGAGGATGCATGACAGTCACCGAGCTCACGCCGTCGCGCACCGCGCAGGTCGTGGAGGAGCGCTGGGTTCCCGTACGCGCGGGGATCCTGAACGTGTGGCGCTACTACGACGAGGTGTTCGAGTTCCACCGGGGCCGGCTGCTGCTGCGCGGGCCCAACGGCAGCGGCAAGTCCAAGGTCCTGGAGCTGCTGCTGCCGTACCTGCTCGACGCCAGCCTCAAGCCGAGCAGGCTGTCGACGTTCGGCGGCACCGAACGCACCATGCACTGGAACCTCATGGGCGACGGCACCGCCGGCGCCACCCGGGTCGGCTACGTGTGGATCGAGTTCCGGCACTCCGGCGGCCGCTGGTTCACCTGCGGCGCCCGGCTCCAGGCCACCGTCCACACCAAGAACGTCACCGCCGCCTACTTCACGACCGAGTCCCGCGTCGGCACGCCCGACGGCATCCGGCTCAGCGGCGAGAGCGGCCAGCCGCTGACCAAGGCCCAGCTCGCCGAGGAGCTCGGCACGTCGGGCACGGTGCACGAGTCCGCCGACTCCTACCGCACCGTCGTGCGCCGAACGCTCTACCGGGGGCTCAGCGAGCAGCGCTACGACTCGCTGCTCACCGCGCTGCGCCAGCTCCGCACCCCCAAGCTGTCCGAACGCCTCGACCCCGGGCTGCTGTCGGAGCTGCTGTCCAGCGCGCTGCCGCCGCTCGGCGAGGGCGAGATCCACGAGATCGCGGAGGGCTTCGAGCGGCTCGACCGGCAGCGCGAGGAGCTGCGGCTGCTCGACCGCGACGTGGAGGAGGCCGACCGGCTGGCCGCCCGGCAGCGCGGGTACGCCCAGCGCATCCTGCGGGCCGCCGCCGCGGCCGTGACGTCCGCCGGTCACACGCTGGACGCGCTGGCCTCCGAGGTCCGGGCCAAGCGGGAGGCGCTCAAGGAGGCCGAGGGCGAGCTGGACGCCGCCACCGTGCGGCTGGCGGAGGAGGAGTCGCAGGAGCTGGCGCTGGCCGCCCAGATCGAGGGGCTCAAGGAGAGCGAGGCCTACCAGGCCGCCGGCGAGCTGCACCGGCTGCGTACGGAGGCGCAGGCCGCGCACGAGACGGCGGCCCGGCTGCGTGACCAGGCCGGTGCGGCGGCCCGCGCCTCCTCCGCCAAGGAGGAGCTGGCCGTCCTGGCCCAGGACGGCGCCCGCACGGCCGCCGCGCTGGCCGACCGCGCCAGGGGCGAGGCCCGCAGGGCGGCCGAACGCGCCGGCCTGCTCGGCGTCCACGAGGAGAGCGCACGCGCCGTCGCCCACGACGCCCGCGCAGAGCTCAGGGACGGGCCTGACGGCGAGGCGGCCGGTGCTCCGCCGGGCGGGCCGGACGGCGAGGAGGACGTGCGCAGGGCACGGGAGCTGCTGCGCGCCGCCGTGTCCAGCCGGGCCGCCCAGATCAGGGAGGTGAGGGCGGGGGCCGCGGAACACCACGAGGCGATCGACCGCCGCGCCACCGCCGAGCAGGACCGCGACGGCGCCAGGGACGACCTCTCCGCCGCCAGGGCCGCCCACGACCAGGCCGAGCGCCTGCGCGACGAGCGGGCCCGCGACCTGACCACGGCTCTGGCCGAGTGGGCCGGCGGCTGCACCCAGCTCCAGCTCGACCCCGGCGAGGCGGCCGACCTGGCCGACCGGTTCGAGCAGGCGGACGAGCTGGTCGGCGCCGCCCGCACCGCCGCGGCCGTCCGCTACGCCGCCCGGGAGCAGCACCTGACAGGGCTGCGCGACCGGCTGGTCGCCGAGCGGGCCGGCCTGACCAAGGAGCGCGAACGCCTCAACGACCAGACCGTCCTGGAGCCGCCCGCCTTGCCCACCCGCACCGCGAGCCGGCAGGGCCGCCCTGGCGCGCCGCTGTGGCGGGCCGTGGCGTTCAGGTCGGGCCTCGACCCGGTCGCCCAGGCGGGCGTGGAGGCCGCGCTCGAAGCGGCCGGCCTGCTCGACCTGTGGCTGCTGCCCGACGGCGGGTTCGACGCGGGCGAGCACGACGCCTTCGCCGTGGCCTCGCTGGCCAGGCCCGCGCCCGGCTACAGCCTCGCCCACGTGTTGTTCACGGAGGCGGACTCGCCGGTGCCCGCCGACACCGTGCTGTCCGGCATCGCGTTCGCGCCCAGCGCGATCGGCGTCGACCATCCGGCGGTCATCGGCGCCGACGGCACCTGGCGGCTCGGCCTCGCGGCGGGCCGCTGGGTCAAGCCCGAGCCCTCCCACATCGGCGCCACCGCCCGCGAGCGGGCCAGGCGCCGACGCATCGCCGAGCTGGACGACCGGCTCGGCGAGCTCGCGGGCACGATCGCCGAGTGCGACCACCTGCTCGCCGTGGTCGAGGGCGACCGCGACACGCTCGCCGCCGAGCTGCGGCGCAGGCCCGACAGGACACCGTACGCCGAGGCGGTCCAGGAGCTCGACGGCGCGGTACGAGGCGTCGCGTTGCTCGAAGACCGGCTCCACGCCTGCGAGCAGCGCCTGCACGAGCGGGAGCGGGACGTCGCCAGGTCGCTGCGGCGGCTCACCGAGCTGGCCGCGAGCCACGCGCTGCCCACGGGCGCGCCAGCGCTCGACAACCTGGAAGAGGCCCTGCGCGCCGCGGAGACGACCGGCACCGTCTGGCACGACCGGCGCGCCGCCGCCCGTGCCGCCAGGGAACGCGCCGGGCACGCGTGCGAGACCGCCCGCGAATACCAGGCTCTGGCCGTGGCGGCCGTCGAACGCGCCGAGGAGGCCGCGGCCGCCGCCGTCGTCCTGGCGGAGAAGCTGGCCGCCGTCGAGTCCGCGGTCGGCGCCGAGCACCATCGGGTCCTCGGGCAACTCCAGGAGACCCAGACCGCCTACCAGGCCTGCCGCCGGCTCATCAAGTCGATCAACGAGAGCCTGGCCCAGCTCAACGCCAGGCTCGGCCGGCTCAGAGGAGAGCTCGGCACGGCGGAGGAGAAGCACGCCGAGGCCGGGAGGACGCGCGACGAGGTGTCCGAAAGGTTCCGGCGGCTGGCGGCCGGGCATCTGCCGGCGGACGCGCGGGTGACGGCCGAGCCGCCCGCGGGCGCCGGGGCCAGGGCGGTGCTGGAGTCGGCCAGGGCCGTCGCCGAGCAGTTGGCGTCCGTGCCGTACGAGCAGAAGAACGTCAGGGAGGCCGAGGCGCGCCTGCAGGACGCCTTCCACCACGCCAGGGAGGTCCTCGCCGACCGGGCCGGCCTGGAGCTGGCGCCCGACGACGACGTGCAGATGCTGACCGCCACCGTCGGCGGCGTGCGGGCGGGGGCCGCGGCTCTCAGCGCGGCCCTGCGCAAGGAGCGCGATGAGCGGCGCTCCGGCATCACCGAGGCGGAGCGCGACCTGTTCGACCGGACGCTGGCCGGCGACACGCGCCGGCACCTGGCCGACCGCATCAGGCAGGCGAGTGCGCTGGTCGAGGGCATGAACCAGCGCCTCGAACGTGTCCGCACCGCCTCGCGGGTGGCCGTGCGGCTGGTGTGGCAGGTCGATCCCGCCCAGTCACCCGGCACCCGCGCCGCCCGCGACCTGCTGCTGCGCGATCCCGCCGGCCTGAGCGAGGCCGACAAGGAGGCCCTCTACGTCTTCTTCAGGGACCGCGTGGAGGAGGCGCGGGCCGACAACTCGTCGGCGAGCTGGGAGGACCAGCTCATGAAGGTGCTCGACTACACCTCCTGGCACCGCTTCGTGGTCAGGCTCCAGCGGGGCGACGGGCAGGGTGAAAGGCAGGGCGACGGGCAGGGCTGGCAGGATCTGACCAGGAAGCTGCACGGGGCGTTGTCCGGCGGGGAGAAGGCCATCGCACTGCACCTGCCGCTGTTCGCCGCCGTGGCCGCGCACTACCAGACCGACCCGGGGTGCCCGCGCTTCATCCTGCTCGACGAGGTGTTCGTGGGGGTCGACAGGACCAACCGGGGGCAGGTGTTCGACCTGCTGGTCGACCTGGGGCTGGACCTGGTGCTGACGTCCGACCACGAGTGGTGCGAATATCGGGAGCTGGACGGGATCGCGATCCATCAGCTCATCACGGGAGACGGCGACGACGCGGTGACCACGGCCCGGTTCGTCTGGAACGGCTACCGTACGGTGCCCGCCGGATGACCGCCGGCGCCCTCGCCGAGGGTGCTGGACGCGCAGGAACCCGTCACCTGGACCATGGCGGCGTTGAAGGGATGCATCCCGCTCCGTAACTGTCCGTGCCCGGAATGAGATTCGGAACGGGACACGGATTGGCAACAATGTGTGCCGTCACGGATTCCCATAAGTGCGGAAGGGGCTTACCGTAGGATGGGAGCGCTCCCAAAATCCGAGAGATGTGATGCGTATGCCCCTCCGCCACGGGTCCCCGCCCGCGACGCCGATCCGGACGGCGGAGCACCTGTTGCCCTCGGTGCCGGCCGGCGTCGGCGAGGCACGCGCCCTGGTCCGCGCGGACCTGGCCGCATGGGGCCACGACGACCTGATCGACGACTGCCTCATCATCGTCAGCGAACTCGTCACCAACGCCGTCCTGTACGGCGGGTCGGCGTATGCGCTCCGCCTGGAGGACCGCGACGGCCGCATCTACGGTGAGGTGTTCGACCCCGGCGACGGCGTGCCGCGTCCGCGTTCGCCAGGGCCCGACGCGCCGTCGGGCCGGGGTCTGTGGATCGTCGCGGCGATCGCCGACGACTGGGGAGTGCGGGCGGCCGACGGCGGCAAGATCGTGTGGTTCTCGGTCGCCTGTCCCGCATGAGTGGGCCGTAGCGGCTGGCCCTCCCATCCAGGTGGGTGGCCGGGAATAGGGCTTTGCTTTGGGAGGCGCGGCTTCAGGCCGGCTCCCAGGTGGTGGCGTTGGTGTTCGGACATCTGGGCTCCCCGTTCGCCACGCCGGCGCCGTTCAAGCAGCTGGGCGATCGCTTCCGGCGCCCGGTGGCCGGCTTCGCCGACAAATTGTCGAGAAAAGCGAGACCAGGTTATCTAGTAGTTATCTAGAACTTCGAACATTTGAATTGAGCTGTCGAAAGATCCTCGGAATTGGTGCCCTTGTTGGAATGCCAGTAGACTTTGAAGTACGTATTGCATTTATGTCGCCAAGTGAATTTGGTGAGCTCTCCCACCTTGACATACCTCGGCTTGGAGTACTTGTACTTGTAATTTGACTTTCCCGTACGAATGCTGAAGATTCCCGCACCGTCCTGTCCGGACACCGGATAGTATTTGACCTTCAGCCGGTCGCCATCGCGCGTACCGCACAAGGTTCCCACGACGTTCGTGGTGCACAACCACTTGAGCGACGCTTCCGCCCGGGCCGGCAGAGCGATCAGCGGCACCGCCACGACGCCCGCCGCAAGGGCGGCCGCGAGCCTTACGTGAACCATCAGGTGTTCCTCACTCTCTCCGTTTCCATGGAAGGATATGTAGGTGCGGAGGTCGAGGTCATCGGCTCGTAATGCACAGTTCTTAGCGTTCGGTCCACACTTTCCGGCGCTTGCGGTTGCGGCACTCCGGGTGCGATCAGTCACCCCGGTGGGCGAAGTCGCGCGGCGCCGTACGCGGGGTTCAGATCCAGCCGCGCCGGGTCGCCTCCATCGCCACCTGGAAGCGGGTCCTCGCCCCCAGCCGCCGCATCAGCTTCGTGATGTGCCGCTGCACCGTGCGCTCGCTCCATCCCAGCGCCCGGCTGGCCGCGCGGTCCGTCGCGCCCGACGCCAGGAGGGTGAGCAGCCGTTCCTCGTCGTCCGACAGCTCCCCGCCGCGCGCCGTCATCCGGACGGGCACGCTGCGCTCCCACAGCGCCTCGAACAGCGCCACCAGGGCGTCCAGCAACGGTGACGGGTGGATCAGGTACGACGCCGTGACCGCGTCGTCGCCGGCCCGCAGTAGCGGGATGATGGCCAGCCGGTCGTCGGAGATGGCCAGCTTCATCGGCAGGTCGGCGGCGATCCTGGCCTGTTCCCCGTGTTGCATCCCGGCCGTCACGTCCTCCAGCCAGCCGGGCAGATCCAGCACGCTGGTGTCGTAGATGACGCGATATTTCACACCACGCCGGAGCAGGTTGAGCTCGATCGGGTTCGACTCGGTGTGCTCCTGCGGAGCGGCGTACGGTGGCCGGTCGAACCCGCGCATCTGCGCCCGCGCGTCCTGCTGCATCTGCACCCACCGGTGGTTGACCTCGTCGCGGCCCGAGACCACCTCGATCAGCTCGCCGGGGTGGGCGAAGCGGGTGCTGGCACGGTAGACGTCCATCAGCGACCTGATGTGCGCGCGCACGCCGTCCAGCTCGCGTTCGCGCTCGCGCAGGATGGCCTCCACGCTGCTGTCGGGCGAGACCGCGACGTAGCGGGTGGGCCGGCCGACCGAGCGGGTGGCCAGTCCGAGCTCCACCAGTGACTGCAGGACGCGCCGCGCGGCCGTTGCGGGCAGGTGGCAGTCGCCGACGATCTCGGTCACCGTCGCCTGCGTCCGGCGGACCAGGGCGTCGTACACCTCCTCGTCCTGAGGGCCGAGTCCGATGGCCTCGAGCACGCCGCTCCTCCTCGGTTGAGTGTCGGGATCACGTCATATGACGGGAACTCGCCGCAAACCGATCTTGTCAGGAAATGTCGGTAGATGTCACCGTTCCAGGTGCACCATCGGCCCCCGCGGCCACAGCACCGAAGGAGCGTCATGCCGCCATCCCCCCGCCCTCGGGCCACTGTCGGGGCAGTTCACGGTCCGGCGCTGAGGCCGGCGAGCCGCTGCGCCCCAGCAGGGCGAAGCGGCTCGCCCATCCAGGCGTCCCCACATCCTCCCGAGACCGGCCGGTCACCGGAGCCGGTCGGTCACCATGCCCGCCGGTCAGGGGCCGGTCGGTCGCGGGGCTGGAGAGAGCTCGCCGGAGCCGCGGACGACCAGCCGGGTGGGCACCAGTTGCCTGCGCGCCTTGGAGCGGTCGCCGTCCAGCCGCGACAACACCAGCTCCGCCGCCGCGGCCCCCATCCCCGCCGGATCCTGGGCCACCACCGTCAGCGGCGGGTCGAGGACCTCGGCCAGCGGCAGGTCGTCGAACCCGACGAGTGCGACGTCGGTGCGCCGCGCCCGGGCCAGCGCCACCACCGTGCCCATCGACGCGAGGTTGTTGGCCGCGAACAACGCCGTCGGGGGGTCGCTCAGTGCCAGCAACCGCATGGTGGCCTGGGCCGCGGCGTCCTGGTCGTGCCCGGTCTCCACCAGAGAGCGGTCGAACGGAAGCCCCGCCCGGTCGAGCGCGTCGCGGTAGCCCTGGAAACGTTCGCGGCGGGTGTAGAGAGAGGCGGGCAGGTCGCCCACGAAGCCGATGCGGCGGTGGCCGTACGCGATCAGATGGGCGACGCCGGCCCGCGAGCCCTCCCGGTTGGCGCTGACCACGCTGTCGGCGGTCAGGCCCACCGCCGGGCGGTCGAGGAAGACGATCGGCAGCCCGGCCACCCGTTCGCCGCGCAGATGGCGGTGCTCGCTGGTGGCCGACGGGACGATCATGAGGGCGCTCACCCTGCGGGCCAGGAACGTCGCGATCAGCGACTGCTCCAGGGCGGCCGTCTCGCTCGACGAGCCGACGATGAGCGTCAGCCCGCGGGCCCTGATGGCGCTCTCGACGCCGCCCGCGACCGTGCCGAAGAACGGGTTGCCCATCTCGGGGATGATCAGGCCGATCGCGGCGTCACGCGCGCCCACCCGCATGTTGCGGGCCATCAGGTTGGGCTGGTAGCCCAGCTTCCTGACGGCCGCCATGACGCGCTCACGGGTCTCGACGGCGACCGGGCCGTCGTCGTTGAGCACCCGCGAGACGGTCTTGGCGGTGACGCCGACCTCGCGCGCCACATCTGTCATCGTCGGACGCCGCATCCCGGCCATCCTAGTGGCCCGTCACAGCAGCCGGCGAAGTACGGGGGCGCTTCACGACAGGCCGATCGCCTCCGCCGCATCCTTGTCCGTCACGACGGACTTGCCCTCCGACAGCTGGATGGCGCCCGTCATGATGGCGACCACCTCGGCCATGCTGTGGTCGCCTGGAACGATCTCGGCGACCCTGCGGCCCAGGCGCTGGATGTGGACACGGTCGGCGATCTCGAACACGTGCGGCATGTTGTGGCTGATCAGCACCACCGGCGTGCCCCGGTCGCGGACCTGCCTGATCAGGTCGAGCACCTGGCCGGACTCCTTGACCCCGAGCGCCGCCGTGGGCTCGTCCATCACCACGACGTCCGTGGCCCACGCCACAGCCCTGGCCACGGCAACGCCCTGCCGCTGCCCGCCCGACAGCGACTCGACCGGCTGGGTGAGCGAGCGCAGCCCGATCTTGAGCTCGGCCATGTGCCTGGCCGACTCCTCGCGCATACGTTTCTTGTCGAGCATCCGGAAGACCCGGCCGAGGATGCCCGGTTTCCGCAGTTCCCTGCCCAGGAACATGTTCGTCGCGATGTCCAGTGAGGCCGCGACCGCGAGGTCCTGGTAGACGGTCTCGATGCCGTGCCTGCGGGCGTCGAGCGGGTCACGGAGCCGCACCGGCTTCCCGTCGAGCAGGATCTCGCCGGAATCCGGCTGCAGCGCGCCCGTCAGCGCCTTGATCAGGCTCGTCTTGCCGGCGCCGTTGTCGCCGATGACCGCGAGCACCTCGCCGGGCATCAGGTCGAAGTCGGCGCCGTCGAGCGCGGTCACGTGGCCGTACTTCTTGACCAGGCCGCGCGCCTGGAGCACGGGTGTGGTCATCGGGTCCTCCTGCGGGAGAGCTGGTCGACGGCGACCGCGAGGATCACCAGGATGCCCGTGATGAGCGTCTGATAGATCGACGGTACGCCCATCAGCTGCAGGCCGTTCCTGAACACCCCCACGATGAGGGCTCCGATCAGGGTGCCCAGCACCATGCCCCGGCCGCCGAACAGGCTGGTACCGCCGAGCACAACCGCCGTGATGCTGTCGAGGTTGTCGGTCTGCCCGGCCTGCGGGTCGCCCACCCCGGTACGGGAGACGAGCAGCAGGGCCGCGACGCCGTACACGAGTCCGGCCAGCGTGTAGACGCCCACGGTCAGCCGCTGCGTCCTGATGCCGGTCAGCCTGGCCACCTCGGGGTTGTTGCCCAGCGCGTACACGTGCCGGCCCCACGCGGTCGAGCCCAGCAGGTACGCGAACAGCAGGAACAGCAGGATCGTCAGCAGCGAGCCGTAGGTGACGTTCGTCTGACCGACCTGGAACGTCTGCCCGAGGAACGTCAGCAGCGGCGGCAGGTCCGTGACGGTCTGCTCGCCGGAGTAGATGTGGGTGAGCGCGAACGCCACGTTCAGCATGCCGAGCGTCACGATGAACGGCGGCAGCGAGATCCGCGTCACCAGCAGCCCGTTGACCAGCCCGAACCCGGCGCAGACCGCGAGCCCGGCGGCGACCGCGAGGAGCGCGGGCAGGCCGCTCTCCACCGCCAGCTTCGTCATCACGATGCCGCCGAACGCCATGATCGCGCCGTTGGCCAGGTCGATGCCCGCCGTGAGGATGATGAGGGTCTGCCCGATGGCCAGCGTGCCGACCACCATGACCTGCTGGATGATCAGCGAGAAGTTCGTCCCGGTGAAGAACTGGTCGGTGTTCAGGCCGAAGTACAGGCAGGCCAGCAGGAGCGCGGCGAGCGGGCCCGCGACGGGGGTGCTGATCAGGCGGCGCGACAGCGACGCTTCCATCACGGCCACGATCAGCCCCAGCAGTTCGCCAGGCCGAAGGCGGTGTCCTTGGCCTCGACGCCGTCGGCTGCCTTGTCGGTGATCAGGGTGACGCCGGTGTCGGTGTAGCCGGAGGGCTTCTGGCCGCCCTTGGCGTACGAGGCCACCGCCTTGACGCCGTCCTCGGCCATCTTGAGCGGGTACTGCTGGCTGGTCGCGGCGATCTGCCCCGACTGCACGGCCTTGACGCCGGTGCAGCCGCCGTCCACCGAGACGATGAGCACCTCCTTCTCGCGGCCCTTGGCCTTCAACGCCGTGTACGCGCCCAGCGCGGCGGGCTCGTTGATGGTGTAGACGAGGTTGATGTCGGGGGCCTTCTGCAGGCAGTTCTCCATCGCGGTCTGGCCCTTGGCCTGGTCGCCCCTGGTGTCCTGGGAGCAGACGACGGACGGGTCGCCCTCCTGGATGCCGAATCCCTTCAGGAAACCGTCGTGCCTCAGCCTGCCGACCGTGATGCCGGGGGCGAGGTCCAGGGTGGCGATCTTGGCGGGTTTGCCGGCCATGGCGGCTTTGGCGTACTGGCCGATCAGCTCGCCCGCCTTGAGGTTGTCGGTGGCGAACAGCGCGTCGGTGGCCTCCTGCGGCTCCGTGGGGGTGTCGAGGGCGATGACGAGCACGCCCGCGTCGCGCGCCTTCTTGATCGCCGGGATGATGGCCTTGGTGTCGCTCGGGGTGATGAGGATGCCCTTCACGCCGGCGGCGACCATGTTCTCGACGGCGGTAATCTGGGCGGCGTTGTCGCCGTCGAACTTGCCCGCCGCGCTCATCAGCTCCATGCCGCTGGCCTGGGCCGCCTTCTGCGCGCCCTCCTTCATCTTGACGAAGAACGGGTTGGTCTCGGTCTTGGTGATCAGTCCTACCTTGGGGGTGGCGGAGTCGCTTCCCCCGCCGCTGCCGCCGCAGCCGGTGACGAGAAGCGCGGTGACCAGGAGGCCGGCCGATAGCTTTGCATTCATGGCGCTGTCCTATCAGGGGGGATCCGATGTCATCGTTGACATATGTCAACGTTGACATCTGCCGTGCTGCGATGATGGACTCCGATCCGAGAAACGTCAATGCCCTGCTGCCGTAACGAATCGGCAACATGCCAGAAAGGCAGGCCCGATGATCGCTGTCCTGGGCGAGTGCGTCGCCGACAGCTTCACCACGCGCCACCCGGCCGCGCCCAACGGGCCCGCCCCCACCACG
>NZ_SMKP01000154.1:0-26459 GCF_004349015.1 Nonomuraea diastatica | reverse complement strand
CTTCTGCAACCCGGGCCCCACCCTCCCTGAGGTCTCCGAGCAGGCGCTCGCCGCCGAGCGGATCTTCAACGAAACCCTGGGCACCGGCCGCTGGCGCACCCGCGAGGAGATCCTCGCCTGCTTCGACGGCCTCGACATGCTGGAACCGGGCCTCGTACCCCTGCCCGAGTGGCGCCCGGACACCGACGACCAGTCGGAGCCGGGCATCACGTACCACACCTTCATCGGAGCGGTGGCCCGCAAGCCCTGACACGATCCGCCGCCTATCACCGTCGGCGCGCATCTCTGCGAGCATCCGGTCGCAGAACGTGCTCACTGGTCACGGGCGACCGCGAGGACCCCAGGAAGACGGCTCCGACGAAGTGCCGTAGTGAACCGCTGGGATAGCGGTGGAGCTGGGTCGCCGGGTCGCCGTAGATGCCGAGCAGGCCGTCGATGCGGGCCTCCCACCCGGTCTCCTCCCTGCACTCGCGGAGCGCGGCCTCGCTCCATGACTCGCCCGGCTCCAGCCCAACGCCCGGGATGCCCCACGTGGCGTCCTCCGCACGCCGCAGCAGCAGGATGCGACCGCCGGCATCGCGCAGCACGACGCCGGCGGTGACCCTGACGGTGAGTCCGGCCGTGTCGCCGAGCTCCGTGCTCTCCATGCGGGAGGATCCTCCGCGTTGACGGTCGTGATGCGTTCGCGCGCACCCGGACCCAGGACGCGATCGCCTCTCGCGACTCTACCCGCGCGAGCGCAGCCCGGCCCGCATGCCAAGGCCGCTCATCCCGCAGAACAGGACACCCAGCGGCAACCGCCCCGGCCTGTTCGCGCGGCCCATGTGATTGCCAAAGTGCCTGACATAGACGACTGATTGCCCTGCCGATTGGCTGGATGCGGCCATCGAGTCCCTGGGCCGAATCGCTCGGAATCCCGAGATTTCGCGGCTCTACAGTGCGCCCGCGTACACCCAGCGGCCGTCATAGCGGACGAACCGGCTGTGCTCCTCCTGCTCCCCCACCCGCCCGCGCTCGACGTAGTGGGCGCGGAAGCGCACCGTACCCTCGGCGTGCACGACGCTGCCGCCGGTGCTCTCCAGCACCTCCAGCCGCACCCAGCGCATCTTCCTGTCGGGCCCGAGGCGGGCCGGGCGGGCGGAGGGATGCCAGGTGCGCAGCAGATACGCCTCGTCGCCCTTCGCGAACGCGCTGAACCTCGACCGCATGAGCTGCTCGGCGGTGGCGGCGGCCGCCTCGCCCCGGTGGAACCTGCCGCAGCAGTCCTGGTAGGGGGTGGGCAGGCCGCAGGGGCAGGAACGAGGAGCCATGCGCTCCATTGTGCCGCCGTCGCGCTGCTACCTCGCCCGAGTGATCTCCCCGAGTTGTACGGTGAGACCGGACAACGTCGCGCCCAGCGGGGCGTCCACGGTGAGGGCTGCGTCGGCGTCACCGCCGGTCGGGCCCTGGTTGACGATGGCGATCGGGATGCCGAGCTCGGCGGCCCTGGTGACGAACCGCAGCCCCGACCTGACCTTGAGCGACGAGCCGAGCACGAGCAGCGCCCGCGCCCCCGCCACCATGGCGAAGCACTCGTCGACGCGGGGCCGCGGCACGTTCTCGCCGAAGAACACCACGTCGGGCTTGAGCAGCCCGCCGCACCCCGTGCAGTCGACCACGTGGAACCCGGCCACCTGCGCGTCGGTGAGCACGGCGTCGCCGTCGGGGTTGATCGCGCCGGAGGCGGCCCACCCCGCGTTGGCCTCGCGCAACCGGCGTTCCAGCTCGGCGCGGGAGCTGCGCTCCCGGCAGGTCAGGCAGACGACCCGCTCGAGCCCTCCGTGCAACTCGATCACCCGCAGCGCGCCCGCCGCCTGGTGCAGCCCGTCGACGTTCTGGGTGACGATGCCGGCCAGCAGGCCGCGCCGCTCCAGCTCGGCCACGGCCCGGTGCCCGGCGTTGGGCCGCGCGTCGCCGATCTGCCGCCAGCCGACGTGGCTGCGCGCCCAGTAGCGCCGCCGCGCCTCCGCACTGCCGACGAACTTCTGGTAGGTCATCGGCTCGGCGCGGCGGGAGCGGCCCGTCGGCCCGCGGTAGTCGGGGATGCCCGACTCCGTGGACAGGCCGGCGCCGCTGAGCACCGCCACCCCGCCCTGGGAGACCAGCCCGGCCAGCTCCTCGAGCTTCGTGGTCGTCGTCACACCCTCCATGGTGCCCGAACCCGCACCATGCCTCACCCGCCGGGACGGCCGGCGGGCCCGCCCCCCGAACCCGGGCGCGGACTTCCTGCCCGGCTTCCCGTGCGTGTGCCGTTCCACCGCCAGACTCCGTACGAAACGGGCCTGGGCGGGCGGCGACGCCAGAAGGTGACGAGACATGCACGGTAAGCTACCGACCGCCACCGACGACACCGGGAGACGACAGTGCCTGGCCGTTCCACATTTCCTCCCCGCCATGATCCACGCCGTAGGTCCCGGACGAGGGACGGTCGTGGCGCGTGAAAGGCGGCGGCGCGGCCGGCCCAGGCTCCCGACGCCGACGTACGTCGCGGGCCTGCTGCTGGTCACGGCCGCAGTCATCGCGCTGGACGCCGGCACCGGCACGGCGGTGCGGCTGTTCCCGTTGCTGATCTTCCTGCCGGCGATCGTCTCGGGGCTCGGCACGGTGCGGCAGACGATCGGCGCGTCGGCGTGGGTGCTGCTGGCGGTGACGGGCACCACCTACTTCCTGGGCGCGGAGCTGGACGACAGCCTGATGGCGGCCGGCTTCACGGCGCTGTTCGGGGTGCTGAGCGTGGTCGGGTGCCGCTACCGGGTGCGGCGCGAGGAGGAGGTCGACCGGCTGCGTTCGTCGGCCTCCGCCCTGCAGCGCCTGATCGTGCGCCCACTGCCGCTGCGCACCGGTGACGTGGAGGTCGACGGCCTCTACCAGCCGGCGACGGAGGACACGCTGGTCGGCGGCGACATGTACGAAGTGGCCGCGACCCGTGACGGCGTGCGGGTGCTGATCGCGGACGTGCAGGGCAAGGGCCTGCCGGCGATCGGCACGGCGCTGGTCGTGCTCGGCTCGTTCAGGGAGGCCGCCTACCGCGAGGCCACGCTCGCCGGCGTGGTGGACGCGCTGGAGAAGTCCGTGGTCAGGCAGAACACGTTCGCCGCCCAGACCGGGGAACGCGAGCGGTTCGTCACCGCGCTGGTGCTCGACATCGGCCGCGACGCGGAGGTCGAGGCCATCAACTGCGGGCACCTGGCGCCGTACGTCATCCGTGACGGCGACGCCGGCCGGGTGTCCCTGGGCGAGCCCGCCGTGCCCCTCGGTCTGGCCGCGCTGACGGCCGAGCCGCGGACGGTGTCGCGCTTCGCGTTCCCACCTGGCGCGACGCTGCTGCTGTGCACGGACGGCGTCACCGAGGCGCGCGACCCCGGCGGCGCGTTCTACCCGCTCGGGCGGCGCCTGCGCGCGTGGGCCGCCGACCCGCCCGCCAGGCTCGCACAGGCGGTGGGCGCGGACCTGCAGGAGTTCACCGGCGGAGCGCCGCGCGACGACGTCGCCATCCTCACCCTGCGCAGAGCCGGGCCCAGGAGCGGGCCCGAGAGCATACACGCAAGCGGGCACGGGACCGAGCGGGGCACGGCGTCCCCCGACACGTGAACCAGCCCGGCGATCGGCGCGTACCTCCTCACATCGGACACGTGTTCCATGGAGGTGTCGTGGAGCTCAGCCTCTTGCGGGCACAGGCGCACAGCCCGTCGTACTTCTCCCTCATGCGCGGCTCGGCCGGAGAGCGCGCGCCGGTGGACTTCTGCATCCCGTGCAACCCGTATTTCCCGACGCCCGAGATCTTCGAGCATCTCGGGAGGAACCTGGAGACGATTCTCAAGTTCTATCCAAGCGACGCGAACACCATCGCCGAGGAGCTCTGCTCCGCCCTCGGCCTCCACCCCAAGACGGTCGCCATGGGCAACGGGTCGACGGAGCTGATCACCTGGATCGACCACCTCCTGGTGCGCGAGAGCCTGGCCGTGCCGATCCCCACGTTCGGCCGCTGGACGGACCAGCCGCTGGAGACGGGCAAGCGGGTGGACATGTACCCGCTGCTGGAGAGCCGCAACTTCGCGCTCGACGTGAGCGACTACGTCTCGTTCGTCCGTACGCGCGGCTCCCGGGTGGCGGTGATCTGCAACCCCAACAACCCCGACGGGGGGTACCTGCCCAAGCACGAGGTCCTGCGGCTCCTCGACGAGCTGATCGACCTGGACCTGGTGATCGTGGACGAGTCGTTCGGCGAGTTCGTGGACGCCGAGCCGTACCCTGGCGTGGCCGCCGAGGCCGCCGTCAGACCGAACGTGATCGTGCTGCGCAGCCTGGGCAAGAACTTCGGCCTGCACGGGATCCGCTTCGGCTATATGGTCGCCAATCCGGCGCTGGCGGGGCGGGTGCGCGACGCGCTGCCCAAGTGGAACCTCAACTCGTTCGCCGAGGTCGTGGTGTTCATGATGCGGCAGTTCTGGCCCGAATACCAGGACGGCCTCAAGCGGCTCGGCAATGACAGGCGGGCGATGTTCCAGCAGCTCAGCACCATGCCGGGGCTGTCGGTGTTCGCGTCACAGGGCAACTTCCTGCTGGTGAAGCTGCCGCCGGGCCACGACGGGGTGCCGTTGCGCGACCACCTGCTCACCGAGCACGGCGTGTACGTCAGGGAGTGCGGCAACAAGCTCGGCACGACCAGTCAGTTCCTGCGCCTGGTCGTGCGGCCGCAGGAGGACGTGCGGCGGCTGCTGATCGGCATGACGCAGTTCCTGTACTCGGGCAGCCTGCACGAGATCCCGGTCATCGGGCTCCACCACCGGCACGTCAACCCGCTGTCCGCCTGACTTTCCGGGAGCGCCCGCCTCCGGGGGCGGACGCGAACGGCCGGCCGCCGTTGTAAGCTGTCCCAGCTATCCCCTTACAGCATAAACAGTCGGCCGACGATGGAAGGGTTCCGTGCTCCCCAGCCAGCAGGCAAGCGCCGTCCAGCATCGCGATCACACCGCCGCTGACAGCCACGACCACATCCAGGTCCGTGGCGCCAGGGAGAACAACCTCAAGGGCGTCTCCCTCGACATCCCCAAGCGGCGTCTCACCGTCTTCACCGGAGTGTCGGGCTCCGGCAAGTCCTCGCTCGTCTTCGACACGATCGCCGCCGAGTCCCGGCGGCTGATCGACGAGACGTACACCGCGTTCATCCAGGCCTTCATGCCGAGCCTGGCCCGCCCCGACGTCGACGCGCTGCACAACCTGAGCGCGGCGATCATCGTCGACCAGGAGCGCATGGGCGCCAACGCTCGTTCGACCGTGGGCACGGCCACCGACACGCACACCATGCTGCGCATCCTCTTCAGCCGGCTCGGCGAGCCGCACGCCGGTTCGGCCAGCGCCTTCAGCTTCAACATGGCCGAGGGCATGTGCCCCGAGTGCGAGGGGCTGGGCAAGGCCTCCGACATCGACGTGGACGAACTGGTCGACAGGGAGCTGTCGCTGAACGACGGCGCCATCAAGGCCCCCGGCTACGCGGTCGACAGCTGGCCATGGCAGGTCGTGGCCGGATCCGGCCTGTTCGACCCCGCCGTCAAGCTGAGAGACTTCACCCCCGAGCAGTGGGAGGACCTCCTCCACAAGCCGCCCACCAAGCTCAAGTACGGCACCAGCAACTTCACCTACGAGGGTCTCGTCACCCGGGTCAGGCGCGCCTACCTCGCCAAGGACCGCGAGTCGATGCAGCCGTCGGCGCGGGCGTTCGCCGACCGGGCGGTCAAGCTGATCCGCTGCCCGTCCTGCGCGGGCTCCCGGCTGAACGAGGCCGCCCTCTCCTGCCGGATCGACGGCAGGAACATCGCCGAGTGCTCGGCCATGCAGATCAACGACCTGGCCGCCTTCGTCCGCGGCATCGGCGGCCAGGCCGTCGGCCCGGTCCTGGACGGCCTGCTCTCCACACTCGACTCGCTGGTCGAGATCGGTCTCGGCTATCTCAGCCTCGACCGCGAGTCGTCCACGCTGTCGGGCGGCGAGGCGCAGCGCGTCAAGATGGTGCGCCACCTCAACTCCAGCCTGACCGACGTCACCTACGTCTTCGACGAGCCGACGGCCGGCCTGCACCCGCACGACATCGAACGGATGAACAACCTCCTGCTCCAGCTGCGCGACAAGGGCAACACGGTGCTCGTCGTCGAGCACAAGCCGGAGACCATCGCCATCGCCGACCACGTCGTCGACCTCGGCCCCGGCGCCGGCGCGACCGGCGGGCAGCTCTGCTACGACGGCGACCTCGACGGGTTGCGCGCCTCCGGCACGCTGACCGGCCGCTACCTCGACCACCGGGTGCGCCTGCGCGAGGAGGTCCGCAGGCCGTCCGGGCAGCTGCCGATCAGGAACGCCACCCTGCACAACCTGCGCGACGTGAGCGTGGACGTGCCGCTGGGCGTGCTGACCGTGATCACCGGCGTGGCCGGGTCGGGCAAGAGCTCGCTGATCCACGGCTACGTCGCGGGCCGCGACGGCGTGGTGGTGGCCGACCAGTCGCCGATCCGCGGCTCGCGCAGGAGCAACCCGGCCACGTACACGGGGGTGCTCGACCCGATCCGCGCGGCGTTCGCCAAGGCCAACGGCGTCAAGCCGGGCCTGTTCAGCGCCAACTCGGCGGGCGCCTGCCCGAAGTGCAAGGGCATCGGGCTCATCTACACCGACCTGGCGATGATGGCCGAGGTGGCATCGGTGTGCGAGGAGTGCGAGGGCAAGCGGTTCACGCCGGAGGTGCTGACGTACACGCTGCGGGGCAAGAACATCAGCGAGGTGCTCGCCATGCCGGTGGCCGAGGCCCGCGACTTCTTCGCTACCGGCCAGGCCCGCACGATCCTCGACCGGCTGGCCTCGGTCGGCCTCGGCTACATCGGGCTCGGGCAGCCGCTGACCACGCTGTCGGGCGGCGAGCGGCAGCGGCTCAAGCTGGCCATCAACATGGCCAGGAACGGCAGCACGTACGTGCTGGACGAGCCCACCACGGGGCTGCACCTGGCGGACGTGGACCAGCTCCTCGCCCTGCTCGACCGCCTGGTGGACGACGGCAACACGGTCATCGTGATCGAGCACCACCAGGCCGTCATGGCCCACGCCGACTGGATCATCGACCTGGGCCCGGGAGCCGGTCACGACGGCGGTCAGGTCGTGTTCTCCGGGACCCCTGACGAGCTGGTCGCCACCGGATCCTCGCTCACCGCGCTGCACCTGCGCGACTACGTGGACCGTCCGTAGCGCGTCCGGGCCCGCCCCGGGCGGGCCCGGAGGGGGATGAATGCGACCTGACCGGCCCGGCGAGGGCGCCCGCGTGGCGGAGCCGCGCGGGCGGCTCCGGCATGTCTACTGGATCGGCGGCGGGAGCGGCGGCGGCAAGTCGACCGTCGCCCGCCGCCTCGCGGACCGGCACGGCCTGCGCCTGTACGCCACCGACGACGTGATGCCGGATCACGCCGCCAGGAGCACGCCCGGCGAGTGCCCGCACCTGCACGCGTTCATGGCCATGGACATGGACGAGCGGTGGGTGAACCGGTCCCCCGAGACCATGCTGGAGACGTTCCACTGGTTCCGGGGTGAGGGCTTCAACCTGATCGTCGAGGACCTCCTGCGGCTTCCCGCCGAACCTGCCGTGATCGCCGAGGGCTTCCGGCTGCTGCCGCACCTGGTGAAGCCCATGCTGGCCATGGCGCGTCACGCTGTCTGGCTGATCCCGGCGCCGGAGTTCCGCCAGGCCGCGTTCCGCGGCCGGGGCTCGCTGTGGCAGATCGCCGGGAGGACGGGCGATCCGGAGAGGGCACTGCGCAACCTGCTCGAACGCGACCGGCTGTTCACGGAACGCCTCGCCGGGGAGGCGCGCCGGCTCGGGCTCGCCGTCATCGAGGTCGACGGCACGATGACCGAGGACGACCTGGCCGATCGCGTGACGGCGGCGTTCGGGCTCTGAACGCCTGGGAGGAGGGCGTCAGACGGCCAGGCGGGCCAGGACCTCGGCGAACTCCGGCGGCGGCGCCACGACGAGGCGGGCGTGGCCGCTCTGCAGCACGATGTCGGCCTTGATGAGCGTCAGCGCTCCCCGGTGCCACCAGTAGACCTGCGCGCTGAGCCCGTCGGTGCGGGCCGCGTGCACCCGCAGCCGCTCGATGGCCCGCACCACCCCGATCCCGTCGACCGGATGGACGAGAAGGGTGTACGGGTCGGGCAGCACCACGAGCGCCCCGTCGGCGGGCACGGGCAGGTAGGAGCCCAGCCACCGCAGATGCGTGGCCGCGGCGGGGGTGGCCGCGGTCAGGCGCGTCACCGGCGTGCCCGACAGCTCGATCCTCTCGGCCAGCAGCCGCTCCTCGCGCCGCACGTTGGCCACGGCCAGGTCGAGGGCCCGCGCCGGCGGCACGGGCCAGCAGCCCGCCTCCTCGGGGCGCACGGCCCGCGTGCCGATGGTGAGCAGCTCCACGAGGTCGGCGTTGAGGTGGCGGCCCACCACGCGGGTCAGGTCGCTCACCTCGTCGACGGACTCCACCCTGGTGCGCATCAGCGGCTTGGCCTGCTCCAGGTCGCAGACGTCGAGCCGGTCGCCGGCGGTGGCGACGGCGTGCGCGAGGTGCTCGGAGACCAGCATCGGCCAGTCTTCCCTGGCTCTGCGCGCGGCCTCGCGCCGCAGCCCGGTGAGCCGGACGACCAGGTGCTCGCTCCCCCCGGTGGCCAAGCCCGCGGCGCTCGCCAGCCTCACGGAGCCTCCGTCGCGGGCGAACTCGAAGGAGTATCCGAGGGATTCCGCGACGAGCGCGAGCAGGGAGTCGAGGTCGACGTCCTCGACCGGGCGGCGCGAGGGTTCGCGGTCGCGCCCGAACAAATTCACGCGCCGTGTCCCTTCTGTCGGTTTCGTCCCTCTACCTTGCCTGCTCCTCCTCGCCGATCCGACCAGCCAGGGAGCACGATTCGGTATCGATAACACCAAGCGCTCCCAGCCACACGCTCATCTGTGGCGACCCGTGACCCACGGGCAACCCCGCCACCACGGGCACCCCCAGCGGCGCCAGGCGCTCGCGCAGCACCGGATAGGGGTCGCCGCAGTCGACCCACGAGCCGAGCGCGATGCCCCGCACACCGTCGAACGCCCCCGCCTGCGACAACTGCGTCAGCATGCGGTCGATGCGGTAGGGCTCCTCGGTCACGTCTTCCAGAAAGGCGATCTTGCCCTGGAACGACGGCTGCCACCGGGTGCCGCACATGGAAGCCAGCAGCGACAGGTTACCGCCGGACAACACGCCCTCGGCCCGCCCCGGCGCCAGCACCCGGTCGCCGTGCACCTCGTAGTCGTGTGCCCCGGAGTCGTGTGCCCCGGAGTCGTGTGCCCCGGAGTCGTGTGCCCCGGAGTCGTGTGCAGGGCCGCCCGCGCCGAACAGCGCCGCCTGCAGGCTCTCCCAGCTCTGCGGCTCCGGCCGCTTCTCGTCGGCCATGATCTGGGAGGCGGGCATCGGCCCGTGCAGGGTCGGCACGCCCAGCTCGACGGCGAACGCGTTGTGCAGCGCAGTGATGTCGCTGGACCCGACGAGCACCTTGCGGCCCGCCGCCCGCATGGCGTTCCAGTCGAGCCGGTCGAGCAGCCGCGCGGCGCCGTAGCCGCCCCGGCAGCAGAACACCGCGGAGACGGCCGGGTCGCACCAGGCCGCCTGCAGGTCGGCGGCCCTGGCCGCGTCGCTGCCCGCGAGGTAGTCGAGCTCCTGACGGTCGAGCGCGTGCGCGCCGATCACCACCTTCAGCCCGAGGCCTTCCAGGCGCTCGACGCCGCGCCTGAGCATCACGGCGTTGGGCGGGCCTGACGGCGAGACGATCGCGACGGTGTCACCTGGCTGCATCGACCAACTCCTTACATGCCTGCTCCGGTGAGCACCGATGCGGCACTGGCTCGTTCACGTGCCAAACGGTGCCACACTTACCTGTCGTATGCGACTTCCGCCCCACATCCTCGTGGTCAACGGCATCAAGGTCCGCCGGCCGGTCTTCCTGCTCGGAGCCCCGCATTCCGGCACGGATCTCCTCGCCCGCGCCCTGAAACGATCCCCTGGCTTCCACGTGACGATGGGCCGCGCGAGCGTGGCGCACGTGGTGTACGCCTTCGCCCGCAAACCGTCGCTCGCCGCCACGTCCGGCGCCGTGCGCGTCATGCGTGACGCCCTTGCCGAGTCGTGGCAGGTGCTGCCCCGGTCGTGCGGCCAGTGCGCCGAGCCGTGCAGGGAGGCGGGCGGCGTCATCGGCACCGGCCCCTGCGTGAGTACCGGCGACGTCACCCGGTTCGGCGACGGCAGCCCCGACCTGCTCTACAGCGTCCCCGTGCTGCTCCAGGCGTTCCCCGACGCCCGGTTCGTGCAGCTCATCCGCGACGGCAGGGACGCCGTGGCCGGCATGCTGGCCGATCCGGCGTGCCTGGCCTGGTTCAAGCCTGCGATGCTGACGGGCCAGACCGAGTTCCCCAACGCGTTCTTCGGCGTCAGCAAGGACGAGCACCTCGGCCGGTGGCGCGACATGCCGGCCGCGGGCAAGAGCGCGCTGCGCTGGCGCAGCGCCGTGCGGATCAGCGCCGAGCTGCGCAGGACACTGCCCGAGGAGCAGCTCCTGACGCTGCGCTACGAGGACCTCGTGCTCAGGCCGCCGCAGTCGGTGGCCACGCTCACGGAGTTCCTGGAGTCGCGGGTGTCCAAGGTCGTCCTGTACGACCCCGGCGTCCCCAAGCCCGGCGCCTACGAGTCCCGGCTCAGGCACGACGACGTCAAGCTGGTGGAGAAGGTCGCGCGTGAGGAGCTCAAGCGGCTGGGCTACCTGAAGAAGAGGTGAACTGGGTGCGGTAGAGCTCGGCGTAGAGCCCGTCGCGCGCCAGCAGCTCGTCGTGCCGGCCGCGCTCGGCGATGCGGCCGTCGTGGACGACGAGGATCTCGTCGGCCTCCCTGATCGTCGACAGCCGGTGCGCGATGACCAGCGACGTGCGGCCCTCCAGCGCGGTCTTCAGCGCCACCTGCACCGCCGCCTCCGACTCGGAGTCGAGGTGGGCGGTGGCCTCGTCGAGCACCACCACCCGCGGCGCCTTGAGCAGCAGCCTGGCCAGCGCGAGGCGCTGCTTCTCGCCACCGGACAGCCGGTAGCCGCGATCGCCCACGACCGTCTCCAGCCTGTCGGGCAGGCCCTCCACGAGGTCGCCTATCTGCGCGGCCCTGAGAGCGTCCCAGATCTCCTCGTCGCTCGCCCCCGGCCTGGCATAGCGGAGGTTGGCTGCGATCGTGTCATGGAAGAGATGAGCGTCCTGCATGACCACCCCCACGGTGTCGCGCAGGGAGCCGAGCGTGGCGTCGCGCACGTCGAGCCCGTTGATCCTGACCGCGCCCTCGTCGACGTCGTAGAGGCGGGAGACCAGCGAGGTCATCGTCGTCTTGCCGGCGCCCGAGTGGCCGACGAGGGCGATCAGCTGCCCCGGCTCGGCCCGGAACGAGACGCCCTTCAGCACCGGATGGGACGGGCCGGAGTCCTGCCGGGCCACCGACTCCAGCGAGGCCAGCGAGACCTCCTCGGCGGCCGGATAGCGGAAGCGCACGTCATCGAACTCGATCGTCACCGGCCCCTCGGGCACCGGCACGGCGCCGGGGCGCTGCGCCACCATGGGCTCGAGATCGAGGATCTCGAAGACCCGGTCGAAGCTCACGAGGGCCGTCATCACGTCCACGTGCACGTTGGACAGCGACGTCAGCGGGCCGTACAGGCGCATCAGGAGCGCGGCCAGGGCCACCAGCGTGCCCAGCTCGAAGACTTCCGCGACGGACAGCACGCCGCCGATGCCGTACACGAGGGCGGTGGCCAGCGCGGCCACGAGCCCGAGGGCGACCCTGAACACGGTGCCGTACATGCCGACGGTCACGCCCACGTCGCGGACCCTGGCGGCCCGGCTGCCGAACACCTCGGCGTCGTCCTCCGGCCGGCCGTAGAGCTTGGCGACCGTCGCGCCCGCCACGTTGAACCGCTCGGTGGTGACCGAGCTCATCTCGGCGTCGAGCTGCATCTGCTCCCGGGTCAGCGCGGACATGCGGCGGCCCACGAACTTGGCGGGGACGATGAAGATCGGCAGCAGCACCAGCGCGACCAGGGTGACCTGCCACGACAGGACCAGCATCGCGCCCAGCACCAGGATCAGGCTGACCACGTTGGAGACCACGGACGACAGCGTGCTCGTCAGCGCCCGCTGGGCGCCGATCACGTCGGTGTTGAGCCTGCTGACCAGCGCGCCGGTCTGGGCCCTCATGAAGAACGCCACCGGCATGCGCTGCACGTGGTCGAACACCTCGGTGCGCAGGTCGAAGATCAGGCCCTCGCCGATGCGCGCCGAGAACCACCGCTGCACCAGCGTCAGACCGGCGTCGACCACCGCCAGCACGGCGATCGCCACGGCCAGCCCGACCACGACGCCGGTCCGCTTGGGCAGGATGCCGTCGTCGATGATCGCCTTCATCAGCAGCGGGTTGGCGATCACGATCACCGCGCCCAGCACAACGAGCACGAGGAACGCCACGATCTGCCTGGTGTGAGGCCTGGCGTAGCGCGCGATGCGCCGCACGGTGCCGGGCCGCAGCCGCTGCCTGGTCACCGAGTCGTCGCGCCGCAGGGACGCCATCACACCGGGGCCGAAGCCCCCGCCCATCATCGCCATTCGCGGTCCTCCCCCCCGGCACAGCGCCACCATGGCGCACGAGGATTCCCGAGTCAGCTCACCGCGAAATCCCGGGGCCTTCCGCAGGGTCCGCCCGCCACCCCTGCCCTGGTGGCCTCACGTCAGCCGAAGAGGGCTTTGAGCCGGGCGGACTGCTCAGCTCCCTCGGCTGCGCACTGCTCCTCCAGGGAACGGCCCTGCGCCCCCTGGAGGAGTCGCTTGGTCGCGGCGGCCGCGTCCCGGTTGACGGCGAGCAGCTCCGCGATCTTGTCTTGTACGGCCTGGTCGAGGTCGCTTGCTGCGACCACGTTCTCCGCGAGGCCGATCCGCACGGCCTCGTCCGCGTGCACCACCCTGGCCGTCAGGCACAGGTCTTTCGCCTTGGCCAGGCCCACCAGCTCGACCAGGGGCTTGGTGCCGGTCAGGTCGGGCACGAGACCCAGCGCGGCCTCTTTCATGCAGAACGCGACGTCGTCGGCGACGATCCGCAGATCGCAGGCGAGCGCCAGTTGAAACCCAGCGCCGATCGCGTGCCCCCGCACGGCGGCGATGGAAACGATCTCCGGGCGGCGCAGCCACAGGTATCCCGCCTGAGCCTGCTGCAAGCGCTGCTCGAAGGTGGCGGCGTCAGCAGCGGCCGCCGAGCTGAACGAGCCCTGTCCGGGCACCCCCTCTGGTGTGAACATTCGCAGGTCGATTCCTGCCGAGAAGGACGGTCCCTCACCTTTCACGACGACGACGCGCACCTGCTCGGGCAGGCTCTCGCCGATGCGAGCCAGTGCCGACCATGTCGCGAACGTCATGGCGTTGCGCCTTTCCGGCCGGTCCAGCGTGATCGTCGCTATCTCACCGTCCACCTCGAATCGGAGCCTGCCGTCCGCCGGATTCCCGGCTGAGGCGTCCTCCGCATACCCCCCGCGCTGTTGCGCCCGCGCTTCCGCCATCGCTCGCTCCTCGTGTCCCGGCCGCGCACAGGGTGCGCCGCAGAGTGCTGACCGTCGCGCCCGAGCCTACAGAATGTCGTTCTGGCCCGGGCGCGACGTCGGCTGTCAAGGGACGAGCGGCTGCGGTCGCACGTTCCGAGGCGGCCGTCAGCGCTTGGACTTGCCCCGGGTCGCCCCGCCGCGCCCGCGCAGAGTCACGCCGGACTCGCTAAGGATGCGGTGGATGAACCCGTAGGACCGGCCGGTAGAAGCGGCCAGGGCGCGGATGCTCTCGCCCTGGGCGTAGCGCTTCTTGAGATCGCCGGCCAGTTTTTCCCGGTCGGCCCCGGTGACCCGGGTGCCCTTCTTCAGTGTCTCGGCCACGAGTACCTCCTGTAGTGCCGGACTTCCGCAGCGTTACTCCGCCATGATCAGTCATTTCAGCGGGATCGGCTACCTACTCCACGGGAAAAGATCCGTACCCACTCAAATTAAGATCAGGCAAGTGCCACAAGATCGGAAAATTCGTCGCTCCATGCGTCTTCAGTTCCGTCAGGCAGCAAGATCACCCTATCCGGTGACAGGGCGTCAACGGCACCCTCGTCATGTGTGACTAGGACGATTGCCCCTGAATAGGACCTTAGAGCGTTGAGAACCTGCTCGCGGCTGACCGGATCGAGGTTGTTCGTCGGCTCGTCGAGAAGCAGCACATTGGCGCTCGAAAGCACCAGGATGGCCAGGGCTAGCCGGGTCTTCTCGCCGCCGGAGAGCACCCCGGCCGGCTTGTCGGCGTCGTCTCCCGAGAACAGGAACGACCCGAGCACCTTGCGCAACTCGGTGTCGGTGAACTGGCCACCGGCTGAGCGCATGTTCTCCAGGAGCGTGCGATCGTTGTCGAGGGTCTCGTGCTCCTGGGCGTAATAGCCGATCTTGAGGCCGTGACCGGGCCTGACCTCGCCGGTGTCGGGCTTTTCTATGCCGCCGAGCAGGCGGAGCAGCGTGGTCTTGCCCGCGCCGTTGAGGCCCAGGATGACGACCCTGTGGCCTCGGTCGATGGCCACGTTGACGTCGGTGAAGACCTCGAGCGAGCCGTACGACTTCGACAGCCCTTCGGCCGTGAGCGGGGTGCGCCCGCACGGTTGCGGCTCGGGAAAGCGCAGCCTGGCCACCTTGTCGCTCTGGCGCTCCTCCTCCGTGCCCGCCAGGAGCCGGTGCGCGCGCCGCATCATGTCCTGGGCGGCCTTGGCCTTGGTGGCCTTGGCGCGCATCTTGTCGGCCTGCGCCAGCAGCGCGCCCGCCTGCTTCTCCGCGTTGGCCCGCTCCCGCTTCCTGCGCTTCTCGTCGGTCTCACGCTGGGCGAGGTAGGCCTTCCAGCCCACGTTGTAGTGGTCGATCACCGAACGGTTGGCGTCGAGGTGCAGGACCTTGTTGACCGTGGCTTCAAGAAGGCCGACGTCGTGGCTGATGATCACCAAGCCGCCTTGATGAGATCGCAAAAAATCACGAAGCCACCCGATTGAGTCGGCATCTAGGTGGTTTGTCGGCTCGTCGAGAAGGAGAGTTTCCGCTCCGCTGAAAAGAATTCTCGCCAATTCAACGCGCCTGCGCTGGCCCCCGGAAAGCGTTTGCAGAGGCTGGGTGAGCACTCTGTCGGGCAGGCCGAGGCTGGAGGCGATGGAGGCGGCCTCCGACTCGGCCGCGTAGCCGCCGAGCACGTGCATCTGATCGTCGAGGCGGCCGTACTGCTTCACCGCCCGCTCGCGCGTGCGGTCGTCGGCGGAGGACATGCCGAGCTCGGCCTCGCGCAGCTT
Source organism: Nonomuraea diastatica (assembly GCF_004349015.1). Lineage (NCBI taxonomy): Bacteria > Bacillati > Actinomycetota > Actinomycetes > Streptosporangiales > Streptosporangiaceae > Nonomuraea > Nonomuraea diastatica. The sequence continues at coordinate 11,004 of NZ_SMKP01000154.1, read as the reverse complement.
GCGCAGCACCTCGTCGAGCCCGCGCGCCGACAGGATGCGGTCGCGGGCCAGCACCTGCAGGTCGCCGGTGCGCGGGTCCTGAGGGAGGTAGCCGACGCTCCCGGACCTGGTGACGGCACCGGACGCGGGCAACCCCTCGCCCGCCAGCACCTTGGTCAGGGTCGTCTTGCCCGCGCCGTTGCGGCCGACGAGCCCGATCTTGTCGCCGGGATTGACCCGGAACGTGGCTTTCTCGATGAGCAGCCGCGCGCCCGCGCGCAGCTCGATATCACTGGCGATGATCATGATGGCGGAACACTCCCGAGCTAGGAAACGAGGGTTGGGGCGTGCGACGCCGATCAATCGGGAGCATGCATACCGATCAGTGTAGGGCCCCCGCCGGGGCCCCATTCCTGGTTGATCCTCCGCGTCAGTCCTCCGCCAGCTGCTCTCCGATCAGGGCCAGGTTGCAGATCGCGGCCAGACCGTACTGCGCCGCGCTGTTGGTGGACACGAACGGCGCCTCGCGCACCGGCGACGGCACCTCGGGACCGTCGACCAGCGTCAGCTCCCAGTTCTCCTGGTGCTGCAGCGGGTTGCGGTTGAGCTGGTCGCCCTCCCCGAGACGGAACTTGCGCCACGCCCACGCGGCCAGCCCGGCGTCGCCGGTACGCGCCGCCGCGTACGCGGTGAGCCTGCTGTGCGCCTGGATCAGCGAGATCCCGCTCAGCCGCCGGCCCACCTCTGCCTCCTGCTGCTCGGGGGTGGCGAGATAGAGGCGGCAGTACTCCAGCCACGCCTCCTCGAAGCCCGGCACGCCGAGGTCGAGCGCGATGAGCTCCGCGCACATCTCCGGCAGCCCGAACAACGACGACAGGTGCGAGACGGAGATCTGGTCCCGCGAGGTGTCGAGGCGGCCCGTCTCCAGGTTCAGCCGGCCCTCGCCGGTCAGGAACCGGCGCGGCATCGCCCCGATGTCGGCCATCGTGCCCAGCAGCCGGTCCCTGGCCCGCTCGTCGCCGTGCCGCTCCCACCGGGTCAGCCACGCCGCCGCCAGCGACCCCCAGTCCGTGCCCAGGCCGACCGACAACCCGGCCGGGTCGGGGGCGTAGACGTCCTCGCGCACCTTGCGCGTGGGGTCGATCGCCAGGAACGTCTCCTCCGGCGTGCTCAGCTCGTCCATGAGGTCGCCGGTGCGCTCGTCGGCGGTCAGGTAGTAGTAGAAGCGGCGGTAGGCGGCGTTGGAGATGCGCAGCTGCTTGCAGCTGCAGCCCCAGTGCTGCACGTTGTGCCGGCTGCCCAGGCCCTTCCACCTGCCGAGATGATAGACGTCGACCTCGCCCGTGTGGCGGGTCATGGCCTCGGCGAAGCGGAAGACGTCGGCCCGTCCCGTGCGCAGATACTGCAGCCACAACCACAGGTCGGGTGACAGCTCGGAGTTGTCCCAGGCGTAGCCGCCCACGTCGTAACGCCAGGTGTGCCGGTCGGGATCGTAGGTGTGCATGACGTCGCCGTAGTCCCAGAACCCGTACCACCTGCGCTGCTCGCGCTCGCGCACGTACAGGTCGAACAGGAAGTCCAGGCGGTCCTCGATCCGGGCGCGCGCGGGCGTCGAGCGGTCGGGCAGTCCCCAGACGCCGAACACGCCGGCCTGCTTGATCCGCTCCGGGGAGACGCCCAGCAGGCCGGGCTCGTTCATGGCGGCGGCGTGCGCGGCCAGGTCGGCGGCGCAGGGCGTGGCGTCGTGGACGCGCAGGGTCAGCTCGTGCGTACGCGCCACGCCGTGGGCGTCGCCGAAGCCCGGCTCGTAGTCCTCGTACGTGATCTCCAGGCCCTCGAGCTGCTCGGCGAACGTGTCCTGGCCCATGCCGTCGTGGTAGAAGCGCAGGTCCATGGCCGGCGCGGACGGCGACCACAACCAGACGGTGGCGGTGGCCAGGCCGGTGGCGGCGTTCCTGATGTCGAGGCGGGTGGGGTGCAAGCGCCAGAAGTCGCGCAGCCCGAACCCGAGACCGCCGCTGACGCCGCCGACGTAGCCGTAGCCGCCCGAGCGCGTCCCCGAGGGGATCGTCACCCACGCGTGGCCCTCCGCGGTGCGTTTGCGCAGCGTGTAGCCGTCGGCCGAGCTCTGGTCGAGGGTGTAGTCGTTCCAGGCGGGGATGAGGTGCAGCCGGCCGGCCACGTCGGGGGCGATCTCCCCGGCGGGCCTGCCCTCCACCTGCGCCCGGCGTACGTGCTCGCCGGGGTCGCGGCGCAGGCCGGTCAGGCCGCGCACCGCCTCGGTGAGGAATCCCGTCGTGGCGTTCTGAGGTCCGGCCAGCCGTACGTGCCTGTCGTGGAGCTGATCGCGCATGACCACGTCGGCGCGCAGGCCGAGCCCGGCCAGGAAGTCCCGCTCCGGGTCGCCGTCGTAGACGAACGTGTGCATGATCCGCACCTGCTCGGCGCCGGCGGAGAAGTACAGGCGCACGGTGAACGGCAGCCAGTCGCCGTGCCGGCCCTCCAGCCGCACGACGGCGCGCAGGGGGCCGTCCTGCTCGACGGTGACGCTCTCGACGACGCTCTCGCCCCGCTCGCGGGCCACGGCGCCGCCCTCGTCGGGGGTGGGCTCACCCTGCCGGAGGCTGACCAGGCGGACGTTCCTGGCGATCTCGCGGCTCCCGCGCGAGATCGAGCGGGCGACCGTCCCGCCGCCGAGCTGCCAGGTGACCACGCCCGTGCTCACGACCAGCCGGCCGCGCTCGCGTGTGACCGTGACGGCCGTCCCGGGCGCGACGGGCTCACGGCCCGGTTCCAGCCGGTACGCCCGCGCGACGTCCTGCTGCGCGCCGATGGCGTGGGCCGACCACTTGACCGACCCGTCGGGCCAGGTGGCGGTCACCCAGCTCTGCACGGGCACCTCGCGGCCCGCGTCGTCGGCCAGGGCGAACGGCGCGTCCCGCGCCACCGTGCCGCGCGGCCACGGGACCCCCCAGGTCGTTCCCTCCTCACCCGGCCGGTCCAGCCAGCGAAGCTCGGTCATGTGATCTCCTTCGGTCGCTCGGCGACGATCGCGGCCACCTCGCCGGCCACCCCGTCGGTGTAGAGCGGATGCGTCCTGAGCGGGAAGTGCGTGAGTTGCCCGCGTAGGCGCCCGGCTGGGTCCACCCCAACAGGGGCGGCTCGACGGCGGGCCACGATGTCACCGTCGAGTCCCGGGCCCCGGGCCGGCAGGCCATGCGCGTCATTCCTTGACCGACCCGATCAGCACACCCTTGACGAAGTGCTTCTGCAGGAACGGGTAGAAGCAGAGGATCGGCAGCGTGGCGATGACCACGACGGCGAACTTCAGCCCCTGGGTGGGGAAGAACACCGTCTCCAGGGCCGACAGCGCGTTCTGCGCGTCCGCGCCGGTGAGCTGACGGACCAACACCTGGAGCGTCCACTTGCTGGAGTCGTCGATGTAGAGCAGCGGCGACATGTAGTCGTTCCAGATGCCCACGGCGTAGAACAGCGAGAACGTCGCGATGATCGGCTTGGACAGCGGCAGCACAATCCTGAAGAAGACGCCCATCTCGGTGCAGCCGTCGATGCGTGCCGCCTCCTCCAGCGCCTCGGGCAACTCCTGGAAGAAGCTCTTGACGATGATCAGGTAGAAGGGGTTGATCGCGAGCGGCAGGATCAGCGCCCAGTAGCTGTTGAGCAGCCCCAGGTCGCGGACGACGAGAAAGGTGGGGATGATGCCGCCGCTGAACACCACCGTGAAGATCACCAGATTGAGCACCAGGGCACGGCCTGGCAGGTACCGCTTGGCCAGCGGGTAGGCCATGGTGAATGTGAGCGCGAGCTGGACGACCGTGCCGACGAGCGTCACCCCGATGGTCGTGAGCAGCGCCCTGATGAACACGTCGGTGGCGAAGATGTACTCGTAGGTGTCGGTGACGAACTTCTCCGGCCACAGGAAGAACGTCCGCGAGGCGATCTCCGACTCGGAAGCGAACGACCCGGCCAGGACGTACAGCAGGGGTAGGAGCGTGATCAGCCCCAGCCCGACGAGGACGGCGACGTTGATCGCGTCGAAGACACGGCTGCCCACAGAGCGGTATTGGTTGACGGACATGGCGCTCCTAGAACAGACCACGCTGGCCGAGGCGCTTGGCCAGCCAGTTGGAACCAAAGATCAACAGGACTCCCGCAACGCCCTTGAACAGGCCGACGGCGGTGGCGTAGCTGAACGCGCCCTGGTTGATGCCGACATAGAAGACGAAGGTGTCGAAGACGTCGGCGGTACTGCGGTTCAGATTGTTGGTCATGAGCCAGATCTGCTCGAAGCTCATGTCGAGCAGGTTGCCGGACATGAGAATGGCCATGACAACGATCGTCGGGCGAATCGCCGGAAGCGTGACATGCCACAGCTGCCGCCACCGTCCCGCGCCGTCCATCCTGGCCGCCTCGTACAGCTCATGGTTCACCCCAGCCAGCGCCGCCAAATAGATGATCGTGGTCCATCCGGTGGTCTTCCAGAGCGTCTGCAGGATGATGATCGGCCGGAACCACTCCGGCTGCGCCACGTAGTCGACCTTCTGCCCGCCCAGGATCTCGTGGATCCAGCCCGCGAGGACGCCGTAGTCGACGGAGAACAGGATGTACGTCAGCGACGCGACGATCGTCCAGGACAGGAAGTGCGGAATGTAGATCAGTGACTGCACCGAGCGCTTGAGGATGTTGATCCGCAGCTCGTTCAGCATCAGCGCCACGATGATCGGCGCCGGGAAGACGAAGACGATGTTCAGCAGCGCCAGGAACAGCGTGTTGTACATCAAGCGGCCGAAGTCGGGCCCGGTGAACAGGTTCACGAAGTGCTTGAAGCCCACCCACTCGCTGCCGTTGTACCCAAGGAACGGCACGAAGTCCTGGAAGGCGATCTGCAGCCCGCGCATCGGGACGTACTTGAAGACCAAGAAGTACGCCAGCCCGGGGATGAGCATCAGGTACAGCCATCGGTAGCGCCACAGCCTGCGGGCTTTGTTGGGCGTGCGCCCAGCTACCTTGGCCGCCTTGACCGGTGGCGGCGCCAGGTCGGTGGCCACTCGGCCTCCTTTCTAGGGGAGGGGCCCGCTGCGGGCCCCTCCCGGGTCACATCACTGGCCGAGCTTGGAGACCAGGTCGTTGGTCTCCTGGGCGATCTGCGTGCCGCCGCCGTCGTACCAGCGCTTGACCTCGGCCTTCAGCTGCTCCTCGGTGAGCTGGCCGGCGAGGTACTTGACCCGCGCATCGGTGACGATCGGGTTGAGCGTCGCCCCCTTGGCCACGAGAGTCGGCGAGATGACGGGCAGGCTCGGGTCCCACACGGCCGTCTTCAGGTCCTCGGCCACGCGCTCCTTGCGCTCGGCCAGGTCCTTCCGGTACGGCGCCTCCGGCGGGACTCGCTCGTAGGCGATGCCGCCGGTGCCTGTGCTGGCCTGGGTGCCGAGCTGAATGAACGCCTTGTCGACGTCGTCCTGGAGCTGCTTGACCTTGGGATCGTCCTGATTGATCAGTACTGCCACGCCGTCCTCGACCTTGAAGTTGCGCCCCTCGATGCCGTTGGAGAGCAGGATCTGGCCCTCCTTGCTGGCCAGCTTGTCGAGGGTCTTCAGGAGTTCGTCGAGCTGGGCCTCGGTCCGCACCCGCTGCTTGGAGACGGCCAGGATGTCCTTGTAGCCGCTGAACGGCAGGGAGAACTTCTTGCCGTCGGGACGGGAGAGATTACCCACCGTAAGAACCTTGTCGCCGTATGTCTTCGGGTCCTGCTCCTTGAGCAGGTCGAGCAACTGCGTTGTACGGACGTCGACGTCGATGATGATGCCGCCCTTATCCTGAACGAACGGGTCGTTCCACTTGGCGGTGTCAAGGGTGTTCCAGTCGGGGTTGACCAAGCCCTCGTCGATCATCTTCTTCATGAAGCGGTTCGCCTCGAAGAACTCCGGCGTGTCAAACTCCGGCACCAGCTTGCCGTCGCGTTCGCCCCAGTTGTTCGGAGCGCCGAACCAGACGTCGATCACGTTGAACGGGCTGGAGGCTGCAAAGGTGGTACCCGGCCACTTTGGGATGATGAGGCCGTAGGTGTCGTTCTTGCCGTCGCCGTCCGGGTCCTTCTTGGTGAACGCCTTGGCGATCTCGTAGAGGTCGTCGGTGGTCTTGGGTGCCTCCAGGCCGACCTCCTTCAGCCAGTCCTTGCGGATCATGACCGCGGAGCGGAGCTGCGGCCTGATGCGGTAGGGGCCGAAGACCTTGCCGTTGATCGAGGAGTTGAGCAGGACCTTGGGGTCACCGACCAGGTTGGGGTACTTCTTGATCTTCTCGGTGAGATCCCAGAATGCTCCGGCCTCCGCGGCCCTCCCGAACGCGGGCGACTTGGGGTCGACCACCATGACGTCGGGGATGTCGTCGGAGGCCAGCGTGACGTTGACCTTCTCCTGGTAGTCCGCGTTCGGCACCCAGGTGACCTTGATCTTTTTGCCGAGGAACTTCTCGACCGCCTGGTGCAGTTCGCCCTGAGGGCTGGGGGCGGTGCCGTACAGCTGGGTCATGAAGGTGATGGTGTCGGCCTGGTTCGACTCGCCACCACCGCCGGTGCCGGAGCAGGCGGATGCCAGCAGGGCGGTCGTTAGCGTTAACGCCCCGGCCATAAGCCGGCTACGCGATGCGCTCATTGGTTCCCTTTCGAATGCAGGCGTGCCTCGTTCTCCTCGAAGAAGCGCAGGCAGAGCCACGTGTTGACATAGATCCACGAGCCGATGCTGATCAGCGGTGCGAGAAAGGGCGCCGTCATGGTCACGTAGACGATCGCCCAGAGCACGCACAGCAGCAGCACGGTGGAGGCCGGCCGGGTCAACGAGAGAAGCGACGCCTTCGGGATGTAACCCCAGAGCGGCAGCTCGTAGTGCGCGTACAGCGGCCCGATGTACGCCCCGACAGCGGCCAATACGAGCAGCGCCGTGAACGTTGCGATCCGCAGCGCGCCCGATCCCGGACCTTGCACGATGAAGTACAGGTAGTTGCCGATCAGCACGGTGGCGAGCACCGCGACGGGGAGGATCAGCAGCGAGGCGCGGACGAACTCCCGCCGGTAGACGCTCCAGAAGTCCCCCCAATGAATCGATTCACCCCGAGCGTGGCGACGTGCGACGCTGTACGCGGCCACGGTGGCGGGCCCGAGTCCGAGGACCACGCCGCCGAGGAGGGTGAAGGCGATCCACATCAGGTTCAGCCTGGCCACCCAGAAGACCTCTGAGCAGACCGCTTGAACCTTCATTGACATGGCTGGATGGCTCATCCCGCAGCACCTTCTGACGGCGTGTGCGCGGACACGGGGGCGGAGTGTTGCGCCGTGGTTCCCCGCCGTTACAGGAGGGTGAACCCCGGTGGTGTTGCGAAATTAGTGTTGAATCGACTCAATGTCAATGACGCGAAATCCGGAGATTTCCGTACTCACCGATGAGCGGGGCCATCTGCCGGAACCCGATTTTGCCTCCTGCCAGGGCAGGCCCGCCCACGGCACCGTCGTCCGCCCAGCGGAACGAGACCAAATCGTTGACCGAGAACGTGACCTCACCGCCACGCACGTCGATGCGCATCGCGTACGGGCCGTCGGCGTCGAGCACCGACGGCAGCGGGTCGGGCCCCTGCGCGACCAGGTGGAACCCGTGGCTCTTCCGCAGGTTGCAGGTGTGCAGGGCGCGCTCCGACGCCCACATGCGGCGGAAGTAGGAGACGTGATAGGCGTCGATGTCGCCGTGGTGGTACTGCTCGTAGGGGCCGGTGCGGGCGGCCAGGCCGGGGTCGAAGAGGTCGGCGCCGTTCCTGCCCCTGGCGTGGAAGAACATGATGGCCAGGCCCGGCTCCCTGATCGGCAGGAAGTCCCACTCGATCCGCACGTCGGCGGGAAGGTCCGCGGGGCACCACAACACGACGTTGGCCGCCTGGCCGTCGGACGGCGGCCTGCGGCTCTCCAGACGCATCCGGCCCTGGGGGAAGGACGTGGCCCCGTCACCCTCCATGCGGAAGCCCGCCAGGTCCTCCGGGCGGGCCAGGGCGTTGCGGTAGAGCTCGGTCAAGGAGGACTCCTTCCGGGGTCGCGTACCGAGTGCCGGGACGCTCCCGTACGGGACGCGCGGCGGCGGGCGCCAGAGCCCGGCCGCCGGATGAAACGGTTCAGGGTTGAGGGCGATAGGGCGCGCTGGACTCGCGGATCACCAGGTCGGGCTGGAAGATGACCTGCCGGTGCCGGTGCTGCTCGGGCTCGGCCACCTCTTCGAGCAATAAGTCGATGGCCGTGCGCCCCAGCAGCTCGCGCGGCTGCCGCACCGAGGACAGCGGCACCGCGGCCGCCGCGGCGAAGTCGATGTCGTCATAGCCGATGATGGCCAGGTCGTCGGGCACGCGCAGGCCGTGCGTGGCCATCGCCTGGAGCAGGCCGAGTGCCATCATGTCGTTGGCGCAGAAGGCCGCCGTGGGGCGCTCGGCGGCCGGCAGCTCCGCCATGCGCTCGCCGATGGCCCGCCCGTCGGCGACGGTCAGCGTGGGAGCGGTGGCGGTGAGCAGCTCGACGTCGCCGTCTCCGCCGGCGGCGGCCACCGCCCCGGCCACGCCCGCGTGCCGGTCGGCCACCTGTTTGACCGACATCGGCCCGCCGACGAACATGATGCGCCGGTGCCCACGCTCGATGAGGTGCGCGCCGGCGATCTGCCCGCCCAGCCGGTCATCGACCGCCACCGAGCACTGCAGCCCGGTGGCCGGGCTGTCGACCAGCACCACGGGAGTGCCCCGGGCGGCCAGCTCCTCCAGCCAGGGCGTCTCCGCCTCGACGGGGGTGATCAGGATGCCCATCACCCGCTGCTGTTCGAGCTGGTCGAGGTGGCGGCGCTCGCGACCGGCGTCACCGGCGCTGTTGCACAACACCACCATCGTGTCGTGGTCGTCGGCCACCGACTCGGCGCCCTGGGCCACGTCCACGAAGAACGGGTTGGCCACGTCGAGCACGACGAGCCCGACCGTGCGGCTGCGGCCCACCCGCAGGTGGCGGGCCACCTCGTTGCGGACGAACCCCAATTTTTTGATCGCTTCGAAGACGCGTTCGCGGGTGGCGGGCGACACGATCTCCGGACGGTTGAGCACATTGCTCACCGTGCCCACCGAGACGCGCGCCAGCTGCGCGACCTCCTTGATGTTCCTGGTCGCCATCGATCCTCACGAGGCCGTGCCGCTGTAAGTCGTGCATGAGCCGCTACTCGGAGGTGGTCCGCGGACGCGGCCACCGTGCAGAAACCGCTGCGTGTCGGCGGGACGGCCGGACGCCGCCCACCGTGAACCCGGCCATCATAGCGGCAATCAAGATTGGATTGAATCGTATCAACCGGGTGGAGCATGCGTGGCCGCAGTGGCCTTCATGCCGTCGAGCATCAGACGCAGGTATCTCCCGGGGTCGGCGGCCACCGGCTCCGGCAGCGTACCGGGATGGCAGGTGAAGACGTTGAGCAGGTGGATCAGGTCGTCGACGCCGACGTCCGTGCGCATCGAGCCCTCGGCCTGCGCCCTGCTCACGAGGCCGCCGAGTTGCCGTACCCACTGCTCGCGCGCCCGCGCGAACTCGGCACGGTCCACGATCGTCTCCTGCGGCAGCTCGGCCAGCGCCGTGGCCAGCGCGGCCCTGCCGGGCTCCGCCGCCCAGGAGACGAAGTCTCGGACCGCGCTCCAGGCGTCCCGCGTGCGCCGCGTGGCCTCGTCCAGTGCCTGCGCCATCGTGTGCACGTAGTGATCGCCCACGGCCACGATCAGGGCGTTGCGATCGGGGAAACGGCGGTAGAGCGTGCCGACCCCGACTCCGGCGCGCCTGGCCACGGCCTCCATGGGGGCACCGACGCCACGCTCGGCCATGACCTCGGCCGCCGCAGCGACGATCTTGTCCAGGTTCCGCCTGGCGTCCGCGCGCACACGCACTCCCTTAAGTGGACGATGCGATTCCGCATAGTGTACCGTCCCCCCGTAACCGGAATTCTGCATTCCACTTAGCGGAGGTCATGGTGATCGTGGTGACCGGGGCCACCGGCTCCATCGGACGGGCGCTCACCGAGCGGCTGACGAGCTCAGGCGGGCACGACGTGCTCGCCGTGGTCCGGCGGCCCGCCGCCCACCTGGGCTGCGACCACGCGCTCGGCGACTTCGACGAGCCGGAGACGATCGGCCGGCTGCTGTCACCGGGCGACCGCCTGTTCCTCAACAGCTCGCTCTGGCCGGGCTTCACCCGCGCCCACCGAGCGGTGATCGACCTGGCCGCCCGCGCGGGCGTGGCGCAAGTGGTGACCGTGTCCGTACGGGGCGCCACACCCGGCGCGAAGCTGGGTGGCGGCATGCACGGGGAGGTCGACGCGCACCTGAGGACATCGGGCGTGCCCTGGTCCATCCTCCAGCCGACCGGCTTCATGCAGAACCTGCCGCGCGATGTCCGGGATGGCCGCCTCTACGGCTCGTACGGACCCGGACTGGTCAACTACATCGACACGAGGGACATCGCCGAGGTGGCGGCCACCCTGCTGACCCGCCCGGTGGGGGCGGACGGCGACCACGTCCTCACCGGCCCGGAGTCGCTGTCGCACGACCGGATCGCCGAGCTGATCAGCGCTGTCCTCGGGCGCCCGGTCCGCTATGTGGACCTGCCGGTCCCGGAGATGACCGCACACCTGGAGCGTCAGGGCGTCACCCAGCCGCTGGCCGGCGACCTGGCCGCGCTGATGGCCGAGACGGGCGACGGACGCTGGGCGACGGCAACGACGACCGTCGAGGACCTCGCCGGCCGCCCGCCCCGAGCCCTGTCCACCTTCCTCTCCGAGCACGTCCACGCCTTCGACGCGGCCTGACCCCTCACCTCTTCCCACCACCGGGTCAGCGTCGAGGCCCTCATCGCTCGGCGCCCTCTCGACAATGGTGCGACGAACCATCACCCAGCGGCCCCGCACCGAGCGGCGCACCCGCACGGTTGGACGCGTCGTGGGGTCCGGGCGGGTG
>NZ_SMKP01000153.1:0-26473 GCF_004349015.1 Nonomuraea diastatica | reverse complement strand
GTCACACGCCGGCCGGCGCGCTGCCCGCGTAGGCCTGGAGCAGCCCGGCGGCCTCGGCCTCGCGCAACGTCGGCGCCTTGGCGTCCTTGTCCGACAGGATCCGCGGCGAGACCGCCCATGGCAGCGCGAGCTCCGGGTCCAGCGGGTTGACGCCGATCTCCAGCGCCGGGTTGTAGGCGGTGGAGCACAGGTAGACCACGGTGGCCTGATCGCTGATCGGCGCGAACGCGTGCCCCAGCCCCTCGGCGAGGTGGACCGCGTGCCGGGAGTATTCGTCCAGCGGCACCGCCACGTGCTCCCCGAACGTGGGGGACCCGGGGCGGATGTCCACGATGACGTCCAGGATGGCCCCGCTCACGCAGGTGACGTACCTGGCCTGGCCGGGCGGCGTCGCGCAGGAGTGCACGCCCCTGATCGTCCCGCGCCGGGAGACGGAGCAGTTGACCTGGGCCACCGGCATCCGGCCGCCGGTCGGCCCTTCGATGGCGCGCTGCTGGAACAGCTCGGCGAAGTGCCCGCGATCGTCGGGGAAGATCTCCGGCTCGACGAGGAAGGCCCCTTCGATCCGCAACGGTTTGACTAACGTGCTCACGGCGTCACCATCCAGACTCGATCGTGTTCACGAGGTGCTTCCTGACCGGTCCCGGAGTCCGGTCCCGTTTGAGTCCCCGGGCCCGGTCCCGCGGTAGAGTCCCGGGGCCCGGTTCCGGGATCCAGTTCCGGCGGCCCACCGTGGCAGCGCCGCTTGGAGACCGCCTGGACGCTCGGTCGAGCCGCGCGCCCGTCCGCGAGCGGCGCGCACCACCCGGGCTCGAGCGGTCCGCGCCAGGCTGGCGCGCATGAACGCTCTCAGATGCCCGGCCCCCGCGCGGAGCGCGCCATGAACGGCGGCATCCAGGCGGAAGGGCTGGTGAAGCAGTACGGCTCGGTCCGCGCCCTCGACGGTCTCGATCTGCACGCCCCGGAAGGGCAGGTGCTCGGCCTGCTGGGTCCCAACGGGGCGGGCAAGTCCACGCTGGTGCGCATCCTGGCGACGCTGCTGCGCCCGGACAGCGGGCACGCCCGCGTGTGCGGCTTCGACGTCGTTCGCGAGGCGCAGGCCGTCCGCAGGGTCGTCGGGCTGGCGGGACAGTACGCGGCCGTCGACGAGTACCTGACGGCCAGGGAGAACCTCAACATCTTCGGCCTGCTGGCCCGCATGGGCCCGGCGGCGGCCCGGGCCAGGGGCGAGGAGCTGATCGAACGCTTCGACCTCACCCGCGCCGCCGACCGCCCGGTACGCACATACTCGGGCGGCATGCGCCGCCGCCTTGACCTGGGGGTGGCGCTGATGGCCCATCCCCGCGTGTTGTTCCTCGACGAGCCCACGACCGGTCTCGACCCCCGCGGCAGGGCAGAGGTGTGGCGGGCGCTCGGTGACCTGGTCAAGGAGGGCACGACCGCGCTGGTCACCACCCAGTACCTGGAGGAGGCCGACCAGTTCGCCGACCTCATCGTGGTCATCGACCACGGGCGGGAGATCGCGACGGGCAAGCCGTCCGAGCTGAAGGACCAGGTCGGCGGCGATCACCTCGACGTGGCGGTGCGCTACGCCACCGATCTGGCTCCCGCGCTGGCCGCGCTGGCCGCGGCCGGCCTCCCCGAGCCGCAGGCCGACGAGGACACCCTGAGTGTGACGGCGGTGCTGCCGGGCGGCGCCGGCCGGATGGCGGACGTGATCAGGGAGCTGGATGCCTGCGGCGTCGAGGTCGCCGACCTCACCGTCCGCCGGCCCACGCTGGACGACGTCTTCTTCGCCCTGACCAGGAAGGCGGACGAGCATGGCCATGACTGACCCGGGCGCCGCGCCCTCGAACCTCGCCCTGGCGCTGCGCGACTGCGCCGTGATGACCAAGCGCGGGCTGCTGCGCATGGGCCGCGTCCCCGACGAGCTGGCCTACAACCTGGCCCAGCCGATCATCTTCGTGCTGCTGTTCAGCTACGTCTTCGGCGGCGCGATCCCGCTGCCCGGCGGCGGGCCGTTCACGGAGTACGTCGTCGTGGCGGTCTTCGCTCACACCCTGGCGTTCATGGGCGTCGGCACCGGCACGAGCCTGGCCGTGGACATGAGCAGAGGGGTCATCGACCGGTTCCGCGCCCTGCCGATGGCCCACGTGGCGGTGCTCATCGGACGCGCCAACGCCGAGTTGGTGCGGGCCGTCCTGGTGACCGGGGTGCTGGCGGTGGTGGGCCTGCTGGTGGGCTGGCGGTCGCACACGGGCCTGCTGTCCACGGCGGCCGGGCTGGGGGTGCTGCTGCTGTTCGCGTACGCGATGACGTGGGTGGGCATCGCCATCGGCCTGTCGGTGCGCAGCCCTGAGGTGGCCGGAACCGCCGGGCTGCTGTGGGTGCTGCCGCTGGGCTTCGTCTCGAACGGGTTCGTCCCGATCTCCTCGATGCCGGGCTGGCTTCAGACCGTGGCGGCGTGGAACCCCGTGAGCGCCGTCGTCACCGCGGCCAGGAGCCTGTTCGGCAACCCGCTCGGGATGGCCGCCCCGGACCGGCTGCCGCTGGAGCATCCCATCGCCGCCGCCGTGATCTGGTCGCTGGCGGTGGTCGCGGTCTTCGTCCCGCTGTCCTTGCTCGCCTTCCGCCGCTCGGCCCGTCGCGGATGACCCCGCCGCACGTTCCGGGCGCGGGGTACGCCGTGCCGCCCTGCCCTGAGCCGGCTCAGGGATCAGTGCCGCCGTGTCCTGAACCGGTCCAGGAAGCGCCGTACCTTCTGCTGCGTGCGGGGGTCACGGGCCATCCGCTTGGCCTTCTCGACGTTCTGCCTGCCTTTGGGGCTGCGCATGTACGCGCGTACCCGATCCATGAGTGCCATGTGCCTGTCCCTACCCCGGTCTTCTCGCGTCACGCGCCCCGATGTCAGCCCGTCCGGCAGAGACCGGCGGCCGGTTCCCGTCGCCGCGATGACCCGGGGGGCGGGGTCAGCCGAACTCCTCGACGTACTCCTCCACCGGCCCCAGCTCGGGACGGTCCCGGAGCTCCAGGGCCGCGCCGAGCCTCTCCAGTTCCAGGACCGTCACGGTGTTCTCGCCCGCGCGGAGCAGCGGCGCCGGGCAGTACAACGTGACCTGCGGCCCGATCTCCCAGTAGCGGCCGAGCAGGAAGCCGTTGACCCAGACGAGGCCGCGGCCCGATCCCGGCAGCGCCAGGAAGGTGTCGGCGGGCGTGGTGATCCGCACGGTCGTGGCCGCGAACCCGGTGCGCGTGGTCGCGGGGCCGGCGGCGAGCGCTCGGGCCGTCTCCGCGTCGGTCCACTCCTGCAGGGCGATCGGTGTGCTGCCCCAGCCCTGGATCATCCGCCGGTCGACGAGCACCGGCCCGATCAGGCCCTTGTGCCGGCCGAGACCCGGCCCGTAGTTCACCCGGCCGAGGCTCTCGACCAGGACCTCCAGGCGTACGACGGCGCCCGTTCCGCGTAGCGGCAGCTCCTGGCGATCGGGGCCTGCCTCGCCGAGGAACGTGCCGTCGCAGAAGACCAGGGCCCGGTCGCGTACGTCGGTGAGGACGAGCCGGTGCTCGCCCGCGGGGACGCGCGGATGCGCGGTGTGCAGGACCATCCCCGCGTCGAGCCCGAGCCGCTCGAACGAGGCCGGGCGCGGGCCGGTCGAGGTGGGCGCGGGTACGGCGCCGAGCCCGGGAAGAAGGTCGGCCCGGTGCACGAGGGGGACGCGGGCCGGCGGCAACGTCGGCATCCGTTCGGGTGTCCGCACCGGGCCGCGCGCGCCGAGCGCCTCGCGCAGGGCGAAGAACTTGGGCGTGAGCGTGCCGTCCTCGGCGACGGGCGCGTCGGAGTCGTAGCTGGTCACGGTGGGCTGCAACCGGCCGCCCTCCTCGTTGGCGCCCGCCCAGAGCCCGAAGTTGGTGCCGCCGTGGGCCATGTAGACGCTCACGCTGCCGCCGTCGGCGATGATCCCTTCGAGGACGCGCACCGCGCTGTCCGCGCCGCGGACGTGGTGCCGCTCTCCCCAATGGTCGAACCAGCCGTTCCAGAACTCGGCGACGACGAACGGCTCGTCCGGCCGCCGCGCCGCGAGGAGGCGCCGGGCGGCGCCGGGCTTGGAGCCCAGGGTGACGGCGGCCAGGGTGCCGGGCAGGGTGCCGCCGTCCTGCATCAGGTCGGTGGGGCCGTCGGCGGTGAACAGCAGCTCCGTAATGCCGCGGGTGGTCAGCGCCTCGCGGTTCCAGCGCAGGTATGCCTGGTCGTCGCCGTAGCTGCCGAACTCGTTCTCCACCTGCACCGCCACGACCGGCCCTCCCTCGGATGCCTGGAGCGCGGCGATGCGCGGGATCAGCTCGTCGAACCAGCGGCCGACCGCGTCCGTGAACGCGGGGTCGGAGCTGCGGAGCGCGACGTTCCGGGCGGTGAGCCAGCTCGGCAGGCCGCCGTTCGACCACTCCGCGCAGATGTATGGCCCGGGCCGGACGACGACGTCGAGGCCCTCCTCCCCCACCATGCGGATGAACCGCTCGACGTCCCGCCAGCCGTCGAAGAGCGGCTCGGCGTCCTCGCGGGGCTGGTGGAAGTTCCACGCGACGTAGGTGTCGACCGTGTTGAGCCCGAGGTCGGCGAGGCGGCGGATCCGGTCACGCCAGAGGCCGGGGTGGACGCGGAAGTAGTGCAACCCTCCCGACACCATGCGGTGGGGGACGCCGTGCCGGTGCAGGCGGCGCCCGCGCCAGGTGAGCGCGCTCGTGGCGGCGCCGGCCGGCGCGTCGGCTGTGGTCGTCGTCTGGTCCGGGGAGGCATCCGGCGCTGGGAGCTCGATCACTGGGCGAGAGCCTATGTTATCGATGCCATATGTAACAACCGCGGTAGGATCAACCTGACGACGCCGCGGGCAGGCCGCGAGAGAGGAGCGCCATGACCGGAGCCACCGAGCGGCCCGCGAGGCAGCCGAGCATGACTGACGTGGCCAGGACGGCCGGGGTGTCGGCGCAGACCGTCTCCCGCACGCTCCGCGACTCGCCCAACGTCAACCCGGAGACCAAGAAGCGTGTGCTCGCCGCGGTCGAGCAGCTGGGCTACCGCTTCAACAACGCGGCCAGAGTGCTCTCCTCCGGGCGCAGCCACACCATCGGGCTCGTGGTGCTGCAGTCGGGCGGCTACTACTCGCGCTCGGCGGTGACCGCGGGCGTCGAGGCGGCCGCGGGCGAGGCGGGCTACGCGGTGAGCATCGCGACCATCGCCAGGCTCGACACCGGCCTGATGGAGCGCTCCCTGTCCAAGCTCGCCGACCAGGGCGTGGAGGGCATCGTCATCGCCGTGCCGCTGATCTCCGTGACGCAGAAGATGGAGGACATCACCCGCGACATCCCCACCGTCACCCTCGACGGCTCCCGCACCGCGAGCGCCCGGGTGCTCGGGATCGACCAGAAGGAGGCGGGCCGCATCGCCACGCGGCACCTGCTCGACCTCGGGCACCGCCAGGTGTGGCACGTCTCGGGGCCCGACGAGTGGATCGAGGCCCGCCAGCGGCGGCAGGGCTGGCAGGAGTGCCTGGCCGCGGCGGGGATCCAGGCGCCGCCCCCGCTGGAGGGCGACTGGTCGCCCGACTCGGGCTACCGCCAGGGGCAGGTCCTCGCGATGATCCCCGACGTGACCGCCGTCTTCGCCGCCAGCGACGAGATGGCCTTCGGGGTGATCCGCGCCCTGCGCGAGGGCGGCAGGTCGGTGCCCGCGGACGTGTCCATCGTCAGCGTCGACGACATCGAGCTGGCGGCCTACTGCGCCCCGCCGCTGACCACCGTCCGCCAGGACTTCTACCGCTCGGGCGCGGCGGCCGTCGCCCTGCTGCTGCGGCAGGCCGACGCCGGGGAGACGCTCGTCACCGCGTCTCTCTCGGTGCGCGCGTCCACGGCGCCGCCGCGTTCTCCCTGAGCCCCATGCCGGCCGTTCCAGGAAGTACCCTCTTGCGTCCGCCATGTTATCGATGCCACTGTAACAACGTCCGGATCCCGGACTCGTTCCTCCGCCCCCTCAGGTGGGCAGCCGTTCACGGAAGGATCCCAGAACCATGAGGAGATCACTCGTCCTCGCCGGTGCCGCTATCACGGCGCTCGGACTGCTCACCGGCTGCGCGGCCGAGGGGGACGGCCAGGACTCCGGCAAGACGACCCTCAGCGTCGCCGCCCTCGAAGGCGGCTACGGGCGCGACATGTACACCAAGGTCATCCAGGCGTACGAGACCGCGCATCCCGACGTCGACGTGCAGCTACAGATCTCGAAGAGCATCGAGGACGAGATCACCCCCAACATGAAGGCGGGGCGGTTCCCCGACGTCGTGGTGCTCGGCCAGGGCCGCAAGGCCGCGCTCACCGAGACCCTCATCAAGGACAAGGCGCTGGAGGACCTCACGCCCGTGCTGCAGGCGAAGGTTCCCGGCGAGGACAAGACCGTCGGCGACAAGCTCATCGAGGGCATCGTCGGCAACCTCAACACCAACCCCTACGGCGACGGCAAGACGTACACGATGCCGATGTACTACGCGCCGACCGGCCTGTTCTACAACAAGGGCCTGTTCGACAAGAAGGGCTGGAAGGTCCCGGCCACCTGGGACGAGATGTTCGAGCTCGGCGAGACGGCCAAGAAGGACGGCATCGCGCTGTTCACCTATCCGACCGCCGGCTACCTCGACTCCTACTTCTTCTCCCTGCTCGCCGACGTCGGCGGTGAGCAGTTCTACACCGACGTCATGACGTACAAGCAGGGCGTGTGGCAGACGCCGCAGGCCCGGCAGGCGCTCGACCTCACGGCCCGGCTGTTGAAGTACGCCGCGCCGACCACGGTCGGCTACGCCAACGAGCAGGACTTCACCAAGAACCAGCAGGCGGTGCTCGACGACAAGGCACTGTTCATGCCGAACGGGACGTGGATCGTCGGCGAGATGGCGGACGCCCCGCGCGCCGACGGCTTCGCGTGGGGCCTGACTCCGCTGCCCGCGGTCACCGAGGGCGGCAAACGCTACATCACGACGTCGGTCGAGTCGGTCTGGGTCCCCGCCGCCGCCAAGAACAAGGACGCGGCGAAGGACTTCGTGGCCTACCTCTACTCCGACGAGGCGGCGAAGATCTTCGCCGCGTCCAACGCGATCCAGCCGATCGAGGGCATCGCCGGCAGCCTGCCGGAGGAGAACGCCGAGTTCTACAAGGTCTACGACGACCCGTCGGTCGCCGCGCTCGTCGGCGGGTTCGCGAGCACCGCGCCCGTCAAGGGCGTCGACATCAAGGCCACGCTCTTCGACACCGCCAACAGCATCATCAGCGGCGACAAGACCCTGGACCAGTGGCAGGCCGCACTCAACGAGGCCAGCGAGAAACTGCGCCAGGCGGGTAGCTGACGTGCCGGGCAACCCACCGCGCACCCCAACGGGCGCCCTGCCGCGCGCTGACACCGGGCCGCGCGGCGGAGCCGGATCCGCGCCCCGCCGGCGCGGCGGAGCTGGATCCGCGCCCCGCCGGCGCGGCGGAGCTGGATCCGCGCCCCGCCGGCGCGGCAATGGCCTCTTCGTGCTGGCCTGCCTCCTGCCCGCACTCGTGCTCTTCGCGCTGTTCATGATCGTTCCGACCGCGAACGTGTTCCGGATGTCGTTCTACACCTGGAGCGGCTTCTCCCCCGACATGCGTTTCGTGGGGCTCGACAACTTCACCGCCCTCCTCGACGACACGCAGTTCGTCCGCGCGTTCCAGAACACCGTCGCGCTCCTCGTCGTCGTGACCGTGGCGACGATGGGCCTGGGCCTGTTCCTGGCGGCGATCATGACCCGGCAGCGGCTGCGGGGCCGGACACTCTACCGGTTCGTCCTCTATGTCCCGAGCGTGCTGTCCGTGGTCGTCATCGCGGCGATCTTCTCCGCCGTCTTCGACCAGGAGAACGGCCTGATCAACGGCACGCTGCGGGCACTGTCGCTCGACGGGCTGCGCCAGGTCTGGCTCGGCGACCAGGACCTCGTGCTCTGGTCCGTGGCGGTCGCGATGGTCTGGCAGTCGCTCGGCTACTACATGGTCCTCTACATGTCCGGCATGGCGAGCATCCCCGAGGACGTGTACGAGGCGTCCGCGCTCGACGGCGCGTCCCCGGGACGGCAGTTCTTCGCCATCACGCTGCCGCTCATCTGGCAGAACCTCCGCACGACGCTGACCTTCTTCGTCATGAGCGCGGTCAACCTCAGCTTCGTGCTCGTCCGCGCGATGACCGGCGGCGGACCCGACGGCTCGTCGGAGGTCCTGCTGAGCTACATGTACAAGCAGGCCTACACGAACTCGTCGTACGGCTACGGCATGGCCATCGGCGTCGTCATCTTCGCGTTCTCGTTCCTCGTGTCGCTGCTGGTGAGCCGGGCGACACGGCGCGAGCCCCTCCAGTTCTGAGGACCCCCACCATGACCACGATCAGAAGCGCCCCACGGCCGAGGACCGGCAGGGCGCTGACCTACGTCCTCGTCACAGCGATCGCCCTGGCCATCGCGGTGCCCGTGGCGTGGGTGCTGTTCGCCTCGCTCAAGCAGAAGGGCGAGTTCTACGGCAGCCCCTGGGTGTTGCCGGAGGGCCTGCACCTGCAGAACTACGTCGACGCGTTCGTCACCGCGCGCATGGGACAGTATTTCCTCACCTCGGTGCTGGTCACGGTGCTCGGGCTGGTGTTCGTCGTGGCGGTGTCGGTGCCCGCGGCCTACGTCGTCGCGAGGTACGAGTTCCGCGGCCGCGGCCTCGTCGAGGTCGCGCTGCTGGCCGGGTTGTTCGTCAACGTCAACTACATCGTCGTGCCGATCTTCCTCATGCTCGTCGGCTGGGATCGCGCGCTCGTCGACGTGTTCCCCGGCGGCTTCTTCATCGACAACCCCGCGGTCCTCTCGCTCGTCTACGCGGCCACCTCGATCCCGTTCACCATCTACCTGCTCACCGCGTACTTCCGGTCGATCCCCGTCGACTTCGAAGAAGCCGCGGCCCTGGACGGGGCCTCCCGCTTCCAGATCATGACCCGGGTCATGTTGCCGATGGCGCGGCCCGCGCTCACCACCGTGCTGCTGTTCAACTTCCTGGCCTACTGGAACGACTACATCATCGCGCTCACCCTGCTTCCAGGTGAGGGCAAGACGCTGCAGGTCGGGCTGCTCAACCTGATGACCGCGCAGAAGGCGGCAGCCGACTACGGGCGCCTGTACGCCGGCATGGTCATCGTCATCGTCCCCGTCCTCATCTTCTACGCGCTCATCCAGCGCCGGCTCATCGAAGGCATGGCGTCCGGCGGTGTGAAGGGCTGACCGGCGCTACCCGGAGAGAGGAACCCTCATGAAGGAATCGACGCGCAGCGTGCTGCTCGTCACCGCCCGGACGCTCGCCGCGGCGATCTGCGTGGCCGTGGTCGTCGTCGCCCGCGCGACGGCCGGGTGGGGCAGCCTCGCGATCATGCTCGTCGCGCTGGGCGGGCTGCTGGCCGTGCTCGCCTCGTACAACCGGAGGTTCCGGTGACCCCGCGGGTGACCGGGGCGGTCCCGGACGGGCGGGCGCTGGCCGGGGTCCGGCCGAGCGGTCGCCAGCTCGCGTGGCAGGCGATGGAGTTCTACGGCTTCATCCACTTCGGCATGAACACGATGACGGACAGGGAGTGGGGCGAGGGGCACGACGACCCGGCCGCCTTCGACCCGGCCGGCCTCGACGCCGACCAGTGGATCACAGCGCTGAAGGCCGCGGGGATGACCGGCGTGATCCTCACCTGCAAGCACCACGACGGCTTCTGCCTGTGGCCGAGCGACGTCACGACGTACTCCGTCGCGTCGTCGCCGTGGCGTGGTGGCCGGGGCGATGTGGTCGCGGAGGTGGCGGACGCGGCACGGCGGCACGGGCTGCGGTTCGGGATCTACCTGTCGCCCTGGGACCGCACCGATGCCTCCTACGGCTCCGGCGCCGCGTACGACGACTTCTACGTGGCCCAGCTCACCGAGCTGCTCACCCGGTACGGACCGCTGTTCACGGTCTGGCTGGACGGCGCGAACGGGGAGGGCCCGAACGGCAGGCGGCAGGTGTACGACTGGGACCGGTACTACGCGGTGGTCCGCGAGCTGCAACCCGACGCGGTCATCAGCGTGTGCGGGCCCGACGTGCGGTGGTGCGGCAACGAGGCCGGAGCGACCCGCCCCGACGAGTGGAGCGTGGTCCCGCGGGCCCTGCAGGACGCCGAGCGGATCGCGGACCGCTCGCAGCAGGCCGACGACGGCGCGTTCGCCCGGCTGGTCCGCAGCGACGACCGCGACCTCGGCAGCCGCGCCGCGCTGGCGGGGCACGAGGACGACCTGGTCTGGTATCCGGCCGAGGTGAACACCTCGATCCGGCCCGGCTGGTTCCACCATCCCGCCGAGGACGACGCGGTCCGGTCCGCGGACACGCTGTTCGACGTCTACCTGCGCGCCGTCGGCGGCAACTCCTGTTTCCTGCTCAACGTCCCGCCGGCCCGTGACGGGCAGGTGAGGGACGCCGACGTGGCGGTGCTGGAGCAGCTCGGGCGGCGCATCGACGACTTCCGCGGGCGGCGCGCCGAGGCGGGCGCGACGGTGTCGTCCGGCTCCCCGGGCGACGTCGCCACCGCGTGGCCCGCGGCGTGGACAGGCCGGGGCCGTACGCCGTGGCGGCCGGACGGCGACGACCCCCTGCCCGGCGTGACGCTCACCTTCGCACGGCCCCGGCGGATCGAGGCGGTCGTCGTGGGCGAGGACATCGCGCAGGGGCAGCGCATCGAACACGTCGTCGTCCGGGGCCGCGGGGACGGCGGCTGGGTGCCGCTCGCCGAGGCGAACGCCGTGGGCTACCAGCGCATCCTGACGTTCCCGCCGGCCGAGGTGGACGCCGTGCTGGTCGAGATCTCCCGAGCCAGGGACACCCCCGTCGTCGCCCGGGTGGCCGCGATCGAGGCGGCGCCATGAAAGCTCGCGATCGAGGCGATGCCATGCAGACTTCCGCGAAGAAGCCGCCCCGGAAAAAGGGCTCCGGGAGAAGGGGCGGGTTGACGCAGGTTGCCACGCGCGGGCCGTCTTGCAGGAGCGCCGTCCTGTTCGCCGGCGTGTGCGCCGTACTCGCCGCGCTGCTGCTCACCGGCGCGGTCATCAGCCAGCGCGGCGGCGAGGTCGCCTCCGTCGACGGGCACGCCGTGACCCGCGACGAGCTGCTCTTCCACATGCGGCGGCTGGCGCCGAGCGTGCAGAACGAGCTGCGCAACCGCTACCACCTCCAGGGCGCCGTCGACTGGAACGCGCAGGCCGGCGACCGGAGCGCGCTCCAGCGGCTGACGGCGCGCGCGCTCGACGAGATCGAGCGGGACAAGACGGCGCTCATCCTGGCGAAGGAGCAGGGGCTGATCGATTCGGTCGACCACGCCGATTTCCTCGCCGAACTGGCCGCCGAGAACGAGCGGCGCGCCGAGGCCGTCACCAGGGGCGAGGTGGTGTACGGCCTGACGGAGTTCTCGCCCGACGAGTACTACTCGCACCGGCTCACCGAGCTCACGACCCGCCTGAAACAGCGGCTCAGCACGGCCGCGGACGGGCCGCTCCAGGTCACCGACGCCGACGTCCGGCGGGCGTTCGACGTCGACCCGGACGCCTGGAGCGCCAACGCCACCACGTACGCGTACGCCAAGCTCGTGGTGCCGGTGCCCGACGGCGCCTCCGCCGGATACCTGGCCGGCCTCCAGCGGCGGGTGGACGCCGCAGACCGGCTGGCGGACCTCGCCGGCCGGGAGCCCGGCGCCCGGCTCACGAAAGCCACGCACAAGGGCGGCGGCTCGGCCGCCCACGAGCAGGACCTCATGGCGGTGCTCGGCAAGCTCGCGCCGGGCGGGATCTCCGCCCCGGTCCCGGGCGGCGGCCAGGTCACCTACTACGAGCTCACCAGCAAGTCCGTCGACGAGGACGCGGCGTTCGCCGAGTACGCGCGGCGGATCCGGCAGTCACTCATCGAGAAGAAGTTCGGCGACTACCTCCAGCGCCGCGTGGACGACCGTGGCATCACGGCCGACACGGCGGCGGTGGACGCCATCAACGCAGAGGATGTTCACAGTGAAACCTGACGGCACCACACCCCCCGACGCGCCGGGCCGGCGGCGGCCCGTGGCGCGGGCGTTCCGCGCGGGCCTGGCCGCCCTGCTCGCCGCACTCGTCACGGCCTCGCTCGCCCCCGCCGCACCCGCCGCCGCGGCCCCCGACCGGCCCTCCGACCACACCGGCGCCGCCAACCGGGACCTGCCCGGCAACAAGCCCAACCGGACCGGCGGCACCGACTACTACATCGACGCCACGAACGGCCGCGACGACGCCGCCGGCACCTCCCGGAAGACCGCCTGGCGGAGCCTGGCCAAGGCGAACGCGACGACATTCGGGCCCGGCGACCGCATCCTGCTCAAGGCCGGCGAGCAGTGGCACGACGAGCAGCTCTGGCCGAAGGGCTCGGGCAGCGCGAACCGGCCGATCACCATCTCGGCGTACGGCGACCCGAGCGCCCGCCTGCCCTACATCGCGACCAACGGCAAGGTGCCGAACCCGTTCCGCGCGGACGGCACGAAGAACCCCGACACGGTGGGCCTGACCGGGGCCATCGTGCTGCGCAACCAGCAGTACTTCGAGATCGACCACGTCGAGCTGTCCAACGACGACGACTTCGCCACCGACATCACCACCGGGACGTACGTCCGCGACGGCATCTCGGTCTCCATCAACGCCGACCTCCTGCCGGCCGGCGCGGACAGCGTCATGGACCACTTCCGCGTCTCCGACGTGTACGTCCACGACCTCGACGGCCCGAGCACGTGGCAGAAGATCCATTACGGCGGCGTGAACTTCCAGGTCTTCGGCAGCCGGAGCTACAAGGAGTACGGCACCGGCGGCCACCACTTCAAGGACGTCCGGATCGAGAACAACACCTTCAAGAAGGTCGAGCTGCACGCCGTGCAGTTCGCGTTCAACTGGTTCGCCGCCGACGGGCGGGACGCCGGTGAGTACGACGAGAGCGGGAAGTTCCACGAGGGCTGGGAACAGCTCTGGGTGCGTACCCGTGACCTGTACAGCCGGGACGTCTCCATCAGCCACAACTACGCCGAGAGCATCGGCCAGGGCGCCTTCCAGTTCGCCAACGCCAAGAACCTGACGGCCGAGTACAACGAGGTCAACGGCTTCCTCCAGCGCTATGACGCCGTGTCGTGCGGGTTGTACCTGTGGGCGGGGGCCGACTCGGTCATGCAGTACAACGAGGTCTACGGCGGCCCTGACAACGAGTTCGACGGCACCCCGTGGGACCTGGAGTACACGAACTTCAACGTCACCTACCAGTTCAACTACTCGCACGACAACGCGGCGGGCTGGATGGCGTACATGGGCAACAGCTCGAATTCGGTCGCCCGCTACAACCTGAGCGTGAACGACAACGGCGTACTCGTGAAGAACATGTTGTCGACGAACTACTCGCCGACCTACTTCGCGAACAACACGTTCGTCTACGACGGCGCGGACCTCGACTCCTTCCACGACGAGACGTTCCTGAGCACCGTCTACTTCCTGAACAACATCTTCTACAACACCTCGAAGACGGATGCCACACCGTGGTATCGCCGCACGGGGGCGCTGCGCCAGGCGGTGTTCTCCAACAACGACTACTACGAGGCGAGCGGCACCCATTCTCCCCAGGAACCGGCTGACCCGCGCGGCCTGCGCGCCGATCCGAAGTTCGCGGGCGACCCCGCCGACTACGTCACCGGAGCGGGCGTGAAGAACATCCGCAAGGCCGCCGCCCACTTCAGGCTCCGCAACGACTCGCCCCTCATCGACGCCGGACGCTACAACCCCCACCTGGGCACCGAGGACTTCCTCGGCACCCACCTCTACTACGGCGACGCACCCGACATCGGCATGGCGGAGAGCCGTAAGGGCAAGAAGGTCACCAACCCGGTGGACGACGACCCCATCGAGGACGAACCCGGCGACGACCGCGTCAACCTCGCCCTCGGCAAGCCGGCCACCGCCAGTTCGACCCACCCGGGCGCGAACGGCACGCTCGTCGCGAAGAACCTGACCGACGGCGATCCGGCGACCCGCTGGGCGGCGGCCGACGACGCGGCCTACCCGGTCACACTGGACATCGACTTCGGCGCGGACACCACCTTCGACGAGGTGTACCTGGACGAGTACACCGACTCGGGCACCAACCCGCGGGTCCGGACGTACGAACTGCAACGGTGGGACGCCGGCACCGGTGCCTGGGTGACGTTCGCCCGCGGCTCCGACGGCATCGGCCACGACGCGACCGTCACCGGTTTCGGCGACATCACCACGTCCAAGCTGCGCGTGTCGCTCACCGACCGGCTGCCGGGCGAGGTGTACAGCCCGACGCTGACCGAGATCGCCGCCTACCACGCCGGCGAGTGACCGCGGGTACGGGGTGGACGTCCCGGCGTGCACCCCGTACCACCGGCTACCGGCGCTGACCCGGGGTGGCCGACGCCCATCTCGCCTACCGGCTGCTCGGCTCGCCGGCCGACGCCGAAGCGGTCTCGGGCTGCTCGGCGTTCAGCGAGGCGACCAGCTCGTCGGCCTCGGCGTTGCGCGCGGGAGCGACCAGGCCGACGAGCACGAACACCACCAGCGCCGACAGGACCGGGGCGGCCACCTCCACGGTCTGGCCCTGACCCGGAAAGACGTACTTCAGCAGCGCGAAGACCACGAGCCCGGTCGCCCATGAGCCGATCGCGGCCGCGGGACCGCTGCGGCGGAACATCGGCAACATGCCGAGCAACATCGGGATGGCGATCGGGCCGACCAGCGCGCCGAACCAGAGGATGAGCAGGCCCAGCACGCCGCCGAAGCTGTCCGCGCCGAGCGCGATGCCCATCGACAGCGCGATGAACAGGAACGTGGAGACCCGGCCGGCCAGCAGCTCGGACGCGGACGACAGCCGGTGTGCCCGCTTCCAGACCGCGGGGATGATGTCCCTGATCACCACCGAGGAGATGGCGTTGGCATCGGAGGACGTCATCGCCATCGTGTGCGCGAACATCCCGGCGAGCACGAGACCGATGAGCCCGCCCGGCAGCAACTGCTGGGTCAGCAGCGCGTACGACTGGTCGGGCTCGGCCAGGTCGGGGAGCAGGACCGGTGCGGCCCACATCGGGAAGAACAGCACGAGGGGCCAGAAGAGGTAGAGCCCCGCGGAGAACAACGCGGCGCGCCTGGCCGACTGGCCGGTCGGCGCGGCGATGAAGCGCTGGGCGAGGTTCCAGGTGCCGCCGTTGTAGGAGAGCGTGTTGATCAGCAGGTAGACCAGGACGAAGCCCATGGTGTACGTGCCGTTGAACGGCTGGCCGTGCCCTTCGGGAAGCCTGTCCCACAGTGTCCAGATCGCGGACACGCCGCCGAGCTGGGCGAGCACCGCGACGAACATCGTGATCCCCGCGACGAGCTGGATGACGAACTGGCCCAGGTCGGTGAGCGCGTCGGCCCACAACCCGCCGATCGTCGAGTAGATCAGCGTGACCCCGCCGGTGAGCAGCACACCCCAGGCGATCGGCACGCCCGCGAACACCTGGAGCAGCAGCGCGGTCGCCGCCCACTTGGCTCCCACGTCGAAGACCTTCAGCGCGGTGCCGCTCCACGCGAGCACCTGCTGCGCCGGCACGTTGTAGCGGGTCGCGAGATATTCCAGCGGCGAGATGATCCCGAGCCGCTGCCGCAGCCGTGGCCAGCGTGGCGCGAACAGGATCGATCCGACCAGCATCGCGAACGTGATGCCGATCGCCCACCAGATGTACAGGGTGAACCCGGCAGTGTAGGCGATGGCCGCGTAGCCGACGAACACCGCCGAGCTGTAGCCCGACATGTGGTGGGAGATGCCGGACAACCACCAGGGCATCCTGCCTCCGGCGGTGAAGAAGTCCTTGGCGTCACGGATGCGGGATTTCGCCCAGACACCGATCGCGATCATCACCACGAAGTAGCCGCAGATCACTAGCCAGTCGAGAAAGCCCATGTGGTCTCCCAGGTCGGGGGGTGGGGAGGAGCGCGGTTCAGGCGCTGTGGACGGGCACGCCGTTCACGAAGGTGCGCAGGACGGACAGGTCGGACGTGGTGACGATCAGGTCGGCGGGCGCGCCGGGTTCGATGCGGCCGCCGCCGGTTCCGAGCAGCCGGGCCGGGTTCGCCGCGGCCAGGCCCACCGCGGTGCCGAGGTCGACCTCCGTGTGCGTGACCGCCCAGGCGACGCACTCGATCAGCGAGCTTCCCGAACCGGCCAGCAGCTCGCTTCCCGGCAGCGTCACCCGGCCGTCCTCGCGCACCGTGATCCGGCCGCCGACCGGGGTCCTGTAGTCGCCTGGAGCGCATCCGGCCAGCGCGACGGAGTCGCTGACCAGCAGCGCGCGAGCGGTCCCCTTGGCCCGCACCATCGCGGTGAGCGTGTCGGCCGGCAGGTGGTGCCCGTCCGCGATGAACGTCGCGGCGAGCCGGTCCTCGGCGAGTTGCGCCCAGATGTAGTTGGGGTGCCGGCGGATCATCGTGTGGGCGCCGTTGCCGAGGTGGGTGGAGAGCCGCGCGCCCGCCCGTACGGCGGCCTCGATGTCGGCGGGCGCGGCCGCCGTGTGCCCGATGGACACGATGACGTTCCGCCGGGAGAGCTCGGCGATGTAAGGGACGGCGCCCGCCCGCTCGGGGGCCAGCGTGACGATCCTCACCAGCCCGCCGCTCGCCTCCTGCCAGCGCCCGAACTCGGCGATGTCGGGATCGCGCAGGTGCCCGGCATCGTGCGCGCCCCGTGGCCCGTCCTCGGCCGCCAGGCAGGGCCCCTCAAGGTGCAGGGCGGGTATGGCGTGCCGGACCAGCGGATCGGCCTCGCGGGCCGCCGCGATCACGCGCAGGTTCCTGATGATCTTGTCTTCGGGCGCGGTGATGATCGTGGGGCACAGCGTCGTGGTGCCGTGCCTCCACAGCTCGCGGACCAGCTCGGCCACGTCTCCGGCCGATAGGTCGTCGGCGTTGACGTCATGCCCGCCGTACCCGTTGACCTGGATGTCCACCAGGCCCGGGAGGATGAGCGCGTCGGGCGCGTCACGGAGGTCGGCGACCGCGGCGATCCGCGGTCCGTCCAGTTCGACGCGTACGGGACGCCCGTCCGCGAGCCTGCCTTCGACGTTCACCGTGCCTCCCCTCCCAGGGCCCTGGCGGCGGCCATGACCAGGCGGCCGGCTTCGGGGGTGAACGCGGCGCGGAGCCCGTACGCCCGGTGGGCCTCGCAGATCTCGTAGCCGCCCGCTTCGTAGTGTGTCTCCGGATAGGGCAGGTAGCCGGGGACCCCGCCCGTGTAGCCGGCGATGAGCAGCCCGGGATCGCCGAGCGCGGCGCGCAGCTCCACGGCGAACTCGACGAAGGGCTCGCCGGGCAGGAAGACCAGCGGCATGCCGCCCCATCGGTGCACGGCGACCTGGACCTCGACCGCCGCCGGCCCGGGGTCGGCCAGCTGGGCGCGCGCCCACTCCGCCCATACGCCGCCGGGTTCGGCCGCGAGCGCCCGCAGCCGATCGGGCGGGAGAGGCTCGCCGAGCGGCAGCTCGACCCGCGTGGCCGCCACCGACACCAGTCCAGCGCCCAGCCCAGTGCATGGCCCGGTGAGTGGCCCGGTGAGTGGCCCGGTGAGTGGCCCGGTGAGTGGCCCGGTGAGTGGCCCGGTGAGTGGCCCGGTGAGTGGCGCTGGGACCGGTTCTGTCGCGGCGCCGAGCGCGGCCTCGCCCACCAGGGTCCCGATCCGTTCCGCGGCCTCGAAGGTCCTGCCCGGACGTGGCTCGGTGCCGCGCAGGCTGTCGAGCGCGGTGTGCCCGGTGTTCAGTTGGCCGCAACATCCTTGGAGGAACACGGCCACGCCGCCGGTCCTGGACTCCACGTGCCGCCGCGCGTAGCCGGGCCAGTCCGCGGTGATCCGGAGGTTGTCGGGGCCGAGCGTCACCGGGTGACAGGCGTAGGAGAAGACGGTGGCGATGGGCTCGCCGTCCTCGCGCTCCAGCCGTACGACGGGGACCGCGGAGTCCGTGAGGGTCCCGCCGCGCCGGTTGTGCGCGACGCCGTGGAGCGTGCCGCTGCCTCTGCGGAGCACGGCGGGAGCCAGGGCGCCGAGCGCGGCCTCCGCGGCGCCGGCCATCTGCGAGCAGGCGCGCCGGACGTACGGAGGATCGGCGACACCGCCGATGCCGCCCCTGGTCACGGCGGGCCCGGCGTGCGTGTGCGTCACCGCCACGGCCACCCGCTCCTCCGGGATCCCCGTGCGCTCGCGCAGGTCGCCGGCGATCCGCCGGGTGGTGTCCGGGTCGAGTGCGATGAGATCGGCGCAGATCACGACGGACGTGGTCGTGCCGTCGGAGACCGCCACGGCGGTGGCCCGCAGCGGGTCGTGCACCGCGGTGGACGCGGAGACCCGGGCGGCGTAGCCGGCGAGCGAACCGCCGGGCGGCGGCGTGATGTCGGCGACCGCGGCCCCGGCGAGCAGCCCCTCCCCCGCCCTGCTCACAACCATCGGACCCGCCCGCGGAAACGGTCGAGGAAGAGCGCGTTGCGCTCGTCGCCGCCCGGCGCGTTCCCGCTGCGCCAGATCTCCGGAACCGTGCCGCGCTCGGCCAGCTCGGCGATCGCGGCGGCCATGACGCAGTTGAGCGTGTAGGCGTTGGCGAACGTCGAGATGGCGCCGACCCGCTCGGGAACCCCCTCGATCGCGAGGACGGCGTCGCCGATCGGCACCTTCGTGTCGATGTGCAGATCGACGAGGTCGTGCAGGTTCTGCCCGGTCGGATGCCTGGCCGGGTGGCCGGGCGCGGTCTGGTCGGCGTGCTCCCTTGAGGAGACGCCGAGGACGGTGACGCCGCGCTCGCGGGCGGTCAGCGCGGCGTCGATGAGCGCGGCGTTGATGCCGTAGGCGTTGACCAGGATGAGCAGGTCGCCCGCGCTGAGCCTGTTGTCCTCGATGACGACGCGGCCGTAGCCGGGGGTCCGCTCGATGGCCATCGAGCGGAGCGCGCCACCGGACAGCAGCGTGCCCTCGTCGAGGATCGCGCTGACGTTGACCAGGCCGCCCGCACGGAAGAACACCTCCTGCGCGGCGAGGTTCGAGTGCCCGCCCGGGCCGTAGACGTGGATCAGCCGGTCCGCGCCCCGCACGGTGATGTGGTCGGCGATGAGCTCCGCCGCCGCCCCGATGGCGTCGGCCTCCTCGGTTGCGATCCTGCCGATCAGGCCCGCGACCTGCTCGGCGTACGCCCGCATGAGCGACGCGTGCCGACCATCTGGCCGACCATCTGGCCGACCATCTGGCCGACCATCTGGCCGACCATCTGGCCGACCATCTGGCCGACCGTTTGGCCGTGAGTTCGGCGGTCCGTTTCGCACCGTGCAAGCTCCTCATGACCGATGAAAGCGATTGCAGGCATTCAAGACTACGACCGAACCCCGGTCAAGAGGTGGACCGCGGCCCCGTGGAGTCGCGCGCGACGAACACGCCGGGCAGCCTATGGTGCTCCGGCGCGCCGCCCGGCGCCTCGATCTGCCTGGTCAGCACCTGGACCGCGATGGCGCCGAGATCGTCCATCGGCGCGGTCACCGTGGTCAGGCTCGGCGTCACGGTCCTGGCGAGCAGCACGTCGTCGCAGCCGACGACGCTGCGGTCGCCGGGCACGGCGACGCCGCGCCCGGCCAGCTCGGCGAGCACCCCGCACGCGGTGAGGTCGTCGAAGGCGAACGCGGCGGTGGCGGCGGTCTCCAGCAGCGCGGCGCCCGCCTGCCTGCCGCCCTTGAACGTCGCGCGGAACGGGCCGAGCTCCGTGAGCTCGACCCCGCGGCCCCGGGCCCATCCGCGGATCGCCTGCGAGCGCCGGGCCGCGGCCCACGACGCGCTCGGCCCGGCGAGCAGCGCGAACGAGCGGTGACCGTGCTTGTGGAGATGCTCGCCCGCCTCGAAGAGCGCGCTGGTGTTGTCGCAGAGCACCGAGGAGAGGTCGCGCAGCGGGCGGTTGAGCAGGACGCAGGGAAGCCCTTTCGCGGCCTCGCGCAGCGCCGCCGACGACGAGCGCGGCGAGGCCACGATCACTCCGTCCACCCTGCCGCGCAGCCGGGCGACGTGTCTCACTTCCGCCGCCGCGCTCTCCTCCGCGTCGACCAGCATGACCGAGCTCCCCATCCGCTCCGCCGTACGCTGGATCGAGCGCACCAGCAGCGGGAAGAACGGGTTGGTGATGTCGGAGACGATCAGCCCGATCGTCTCGGCCCGGCCCGTGACGAGCCCGCGCGCGGCCGGGTTGGGCAGGTAGCCGAGCTCCCGGGCGACGGCCGTCACCTGCTCCCTGACCCGCGGGCTGACCAGCTCGGGACGGTTGAAGACCCGCGACACGGTCGCCGCGGAGACGCCGCACCGCTGGGCGATGGAGTAGATCGTCGGCTTGCTCAACCCGCGCTCCTCGGCATCGGCTCGCCCCGCTTGACCGGAGTACTCTAGCGGAGCAAGAATCAATGCAATCGCTTTCATTGTTCCTCAGGGAAAGGACGGCATGGGTTCCGAGCAGCCCGAGCAGGTCGCCCGCAGGCAACTCGAAGACGTCATCCTCCCGTTCTGGCTCGGGAACGGCATCGACACCGAGCACGGCGGGTTCTTCACCTGCTTCGACAATCGCGGCCGGCGCCGGCTGTCCACCAACAAGTTCACCTGGTCGCAGGGGCGTTTCGTCTGGCTGCTCGCCCGCGCCGCCCGGCTCGCCGACCGCGGCCTGCTCTCGCTGGGCGGGCTGGGCGCCGGCTCCGGCACGCTCATACGGCACGCGGAACGCGGCGCGTCCTTCCTGCTCGACCACGCCGTCGGCCCCGACGGCCGGTGCGCCTACGTCCTTGACGAGCGGGGCGGGACGGCGCTCGACGAGCAGGGCCTGCCGCTGCCCGCGGAGCGCAGCGTCTTCGCCGACGCCTTCGTCGCCATGGGGCTCGCCGAGCTCGCCCGATACACCGGCTCGCCCGCCCACCTCCCCACGATCGATGTGATCGTCCAGCGGATCGCGGACGACGTGGAGGCCGGCGATCCCCCGACCCCGCCGTACCCGCTGCCGCCCGGCTGCTCGGGGTTCGGCGCCCGCATGATCGTCCTCAACGCCAGGCTCGACCAGGCACGCGCGCACCAGGCGGCGTCCGCGGACCGGGCCAACCCCTACGCGGACGAGTTGCGCGCCGCGCGCCGCGCCATGCTCGCGCACCGGGAGGACGGCGGCCTGTTCACCGAGACGTTCGTGCCCGATCCCGGCATGCGCGACACGATCCTGGCCAGGCACCGCACACCCGGCCACGCGCTGGAGGGGATCTGGATGGCGCTGGAGGCGAGCGAGTCGCTCGGCGAGACCGGCGACCACGGCGACCTGCTCGCCAGCGTCTCCGCACTGTGCGCGGCCGGGTGGGACGACGAGCACGGCGGGCTGTTCCGCTACGTCGGCGTCTCGGGGCGGCCCTCCGGGGGGCCGTACGAAGACCTGGTCAGGCGGACCTGGTCGACCAAGCTGTGGTGGGTGCACACGGAAGCCGCCTACACCACCCGGCTGGCGGCCGAGCGCTACGGAGACCGGGAGGCGGCCGGCTGGTTCGACCGGATCTGGGACTACACGCTCGGCACGTTCCCCGGCGGAGCGGACGGCGAGGAGTGGATCCAGATCAGGGACCGGGCCGGGGCTCCCCTTGACGAGGTCGTCGCCCTGCCGGTCAAGGATCCGTACCACATCTCCAGGAACCTCATGCAGATCGTCGAGCTCCGCTCCCAGGGAGGCCGGCCGTGACGGCCACGAACACGGACCCCGTGATCGAACGGGTCGCCGGACACCTCGATGTCCGGATCTTCAGCGACCGGGCGGCGTCCGGCGCGGCGGCGGCGCGGGCGGCGGCCGCGGCGTTGCGCGCGGCGCTCGCCGCCCGCGGGGAGGCCAGGGTGATCTTCGCGGCCGCCCCCTCGCAGCGGGAGATGCTGGCCGGGCTGCGCGCGGCCGAGGGGATCGACTGGCCCAGAGTCGCCGTCTTCCACATGGACGAGTACATCGACCTGCCCGCCGGCGCGCCCCAGCGGTTCGGCGGCTTCCTCCACCACGAGCTCTGGAAGGCCGTGCGGCCGGGCGCGGTCCACGTGATCGAGCCCGGCGACGACCTGGAGGCGGAGAGCGCCCGCTACGGCGCGCTCCTCGGCCGCGGCCCGATCGACCTGGTCTGCCTGGGCATCGGCGACAACGGCCACCTGGCGTTCAACGACCCGCCGGTGGCGGACTTCGCCGACCCCCGCGCGGTCAAGGTGGTCGAGCTCGACGAGGACTGCCGGCGGCAGCAGGTCAGCGACGGATGCTTCGCCACGCTCGCGGACGTGCCCGAGCGGGCGATCACACTGACCGTTCCCACGCTGATGGCCGGGCGCACGCTGATCGCCACCGTGCCCGGCGCGAACAAGAGGGCCGCGCTCGCCGCCACGCTCGCCGGGCCGATCAGCGAGAGCTGCCCCGCCTCCGTCCTGCGCACCCACCCGGCCTGCACGCTCTTCGCCGATCTGGAGGCGTACCAGTGAGCGTCACGGACGGGAGCGTGCACCCTTGGTGAGGCTCAGCCGGGCCACCCTGTCCAGGGTCGCGCCGGCCGCGCGCCCGCTCGCGGAGCCGCGCGCGACCGGCGTCGTGCACCTGGGCATCGGCGCCTTCCACCGCGCCCACCAGGCGGTCTACACCGAGCGCGCCATGGCCGCGACCGGTGACGACCGCTGGGGCATCTGCGGAGCCAGCCAGCGCAGCACCGACGTGGCCGACCGGCTCCGCCCTCAGGACTGCCTGTACGGCGTACGCGCCGGCGAGGAGACCCGCGTGGTCGGCTCCGTGCGCGAAGTGCTCGCCCCCGGAGACGATCTGGCGGCACGGCTGAGCGCCCCGGAGACCGCGGTGGTCACGCTGACCATCACGGAGAGGGCGTACCGCCGTGATCCGCAGGGCGTGATCGGGAAGCTCGTCGCCGGGCTGCGCGCCCGAGCCGCCGCCGACGCGGGCCCGCTCACCGTCATCTCCTGCGACAACCTTCCCGGCAACGGCGCGACCCTCGCCGGGCTCGTGGCGGACCTGTGCGAGCCTCCGCTGCTCGCCTGGGTCGCGGAGAACGTGACGTTCCCCGCCTCCATGGTGGACAGGATCGTTCCCGCGACCACGCAGGCCGACCTGGACGACATGGCCGCCAGGCTCGGCGTGACCGACCTCGGCGCGGTCGTCACCGAGCCGTTCACGCAGTGGGTGATCGAGGATCGTTTCGCCGGTGACCGGCCCGCGTGGGAACAAGCGGGCGCGCTGCTGGTGGGAGACGTCCGGCCGTACGAACGTATGAAGCTGCGCCTGCTCAACGGCAGCCATTCGGCCATCGCTTACCTGTCGGGCGCGGCGCACGTGTCCGAGGCCGTGAGCGATCCCGTGTTCGCCCGGTTCCTCCGCCGGCTGATGGACGACGACCTCTCGCCCACCCTGGACGGGCTGGAAGGGTTCGACCTTACGCGGTACAAGGACTCGTTGCCGGCCAGGTTCGCCAACCCCGGCCTGCGGCACCGCGTCGCGCAGATCGCGGCGGACGGCTCGCAGAAGTTGCCGCAACGCCTGCTCGACCCGGCCCGCGAGAGGCTGGCGGGCGGTCACGAGCCCCGGTGGATCGCGCTGGCCGTGGCCGGGTGGATGCGGTACGTCACCACAGCCCGCGACCTGGCCGACCCGCTGGCCGACCGGCTGCGCGGCGACGAGACGGCCTGCGCCGCCGCGACCGTGAACCGCCTCATGGCGATCGAGGAGATCTTCGGCGCCGATCTGCCCGGCGACCGGGTCTTCCGCGCGCTGGTCACCGACTGCCTGGAGCGGCTCGACGCCGGCGGCCTGCCGGCCACCCTCCGCGCGCTCGACTAGTGGTACGGATATGTTCCCGGCTCAAGAAGGGTCATATTGACATGTCCTTGCCCTGACAGCCAGACTTCCCCCTTAGTGGTACGGACCACCTCGCGAAGAAGAGCGGTCAGGGGATGGCGCAGGAGACCAAGTACGAAACGCTGCGGCGCGTTCTCACCGACCTCATCGAGGCCCGGATGGCGCCGCACGACCCGCTGCCGAGTGAGCGCGAGCTGATGCAGCAGCACGGCGTGAGCCGCATGACGGTGCGCCAGGCCGTCGAGGGCCTGGCACGTGACGGCCGCGTCTACCGGGTCCAGGGGGCGGGCACGTTCGTCGCCGACCCCGGCAAGATCACCAAGTCGCTGACGTTCAGCTCGTTCAGCGAGGACATCAGGGCCAGGCGCATGAAGCCGGGCGGCAGGCTGCTCGTGCTGGAGAGCGAGCCCGCCGAGATCGACGTGGCCCGCGACCTGTTCCTCGAGCCGGGCACGCCCGTCGTGCGCATCACGCGGCTGCGCACCGCCGACGGCGAGCCGATGTGCCTGGAGAACGCCTGGGTTCCCGAGCACCTGGTGCCGGACCTGGCCGCGCGGGGACACGTGGAGAGCCTGTACGACGTGCTGGAGGCGGCGGGCGCCGCGCCCGAGCACGCCGACCAGACCATCTCGGCCACGCTCGTCAACCGCGAGCAGGCCGACCTGCTGGGCGTGCCCGGCAACTTCCCGGCGCTGCGCGTCTCGCGGATGACGCACGACGCACGCGGGCGGGCGGTGGAACGGGCCATCAGCCTGTACCGCGCCGATCGTTACGACTTCCGGCTGTCGATCGCGAGGGGCCGCGGGACGTGAGGCTGGGCGTCGACATCGGCGGCACCAAGATCGCCGCGGGGCTGGTGACGCCGGAGGGGACCGTCCGCCGCCGGGCGGACGCTCCGACACCGGCCGTGCGGGGACCGCGGGCGGTCGTGCGGACCGTCGTGCGGCTGGCTCGCGAGCTGGGCCTGGACGGCGTCACCTGCGCCGGGGTGGGCACGGCGGGAGTCGCCGACCCGGCCGGGCGAGAGATCGTCGGAGCGACGGACGCGATCCGCAACTGGGCGGGCACGCCGCTGGCCGCGTCCCTGGAGGCCGAGCTGGATCTGCCCGTGCTGGTCCGCAACGACGTGCACGCGTTCCTCGCCGGCGAGCTGGCGGGCTCCCCATGGCGGACCGCCCTGGGCGTCACCGTGGGCACGGGCATCGGCGGCGCCCTCGCGCTGGACGGCCACGTCGTGACCGGCGTTCGCGGCGCCGCCGGCCACGTCGGGCACGTGCCGGTCCCCGAGGCGGCGGGCCTGGCATGCTCCTGCGGCGCCGAAGGCCATGTGGAGGCGGTCGCCAGCGGTCCCGCCATGACGGCCGCCTTCACCGGCCCACTTCCGGACGACCCTGACCTGCGCCGTGACCAGGACCCTGACACGCGCCCTGACCTGCGCCGGGTGGTGGGGGCCGCCGGGGACGGCGACGCGGGCGCGGCCGGCGTGCTGGCGCGCGGCGGTCGTGCCCTGGGCAGGGCCCTGGCCGGCGTCGTGAACGTCTGGGACCCGGACGTGGTGATCCTCGGGGGCGGGGTGCTGGCCGCCGGCGAGCTCTACATGGCCCCGCTGCGCGCCGCGCTGGCCGCCGGCGTCCTGCCCGTCCTGGCGGACGTTCCCGTGGTCACCGCCCGTCTCGGGGACGACGCGGTGCTGGTGGGCGCCGCCTCTGCCGCCGGGGAAGCGGAACGGGCACGCCGATGACGCCCGCGCCAGGGGGCGCGGGGCCGCTCGCCGGAGAGAAAGGGAAAGCATGACCGACAACGAGGTGTTCGGCCTCCTGCGCGGTGGCCTGGTGGTCTCCTGCCAGGCACACGAGGGCGAGCCGCTGCACGGGCCGCCGTTCATGAGCGCGGTGGCGCGATCCGCCGTCCTGGGCGGCGCGGCCGGCGTGCGGATCAACGGCCCGGCCGACGTCGAGGCCGTCCGCGCCGTCGTGCCCGTCCCGATGATCGGCCTGTGGAAGGACGGCGACGGTGACGTCTCCATCACGCCCACGCTCCAGCACGCCCTGACGGTGGCGCGGGCGGGAGCGGACATCGTCGCGGTCGACGCCACCTCCCGCACCCGTCCTGACGGCCGGGGCCTGGCCGAGACGATCGCCGGTGTCCACCAGGCGGGGGCGCTCGTCATGGCCGACGTCTCCACCGCCGAGGAGGGCCTGGCCGCCGCCGAACTCGGCGCTGACTGCGTGTCGACGACCCTGTCGGGCTACACGTCCGCTTCCCCGCCTCCGGACGAACCGGATCTGGAGCTGGTGACCGTGCTGGCGCGCAGCCTGGACGTCCCGGTCTTCGCCGAGGGCAGGATCGGCACCCCCGGCCAGGCCGTCCGGGCGATCGAGCTGGGCGCGCACGCCGTCGTCGTCGGCGGCGCGATCACCCGCCCCGCCGACATCACCCGGCGCTTCGCCCGAGGTCTGGAGA
>NZ_SMKP01000152.1:0-26715 GCF_004349015.1 Nonomuraea diastatica | reverse complement strand
CTCCCGGCCCAGCCCGTTCACCTCACCCCGCCAACTCGCCCACTCCTTCGACGACGCGTTCAGCCACGTGCGGCTGTACACCCATGCCACTCCCCCGAGCCTGGCGTTGAGCCTGCATCCAGCCTCCTGGCTCGGGCGCGCCAGCATCTGCGCCGCCGTGGCCGCTAACGGACCAACCCACTCCCAGCCACCAACAGCCGCACAGGCTACGGCAGCCGTACCGGCTGTAGGCGGCGATACCGGTGCTGGCAACTCCTCCCCTGGAGGGCAGCCAATGACCACGCTGCCGATCACCGTCGCCCCCTACCATCCGGCCACCACCCTCGATGTGGAGCTGGCCGAGCTGGGATACGCGGGCATGCTCGGCTGGCCGGATCAGCGGCCCGTCAACGGCCCGCCCGGTGCGCTCCCGGCTCCATCCCCGGGGCAGCGGCTCCCCCACGATGCTGCTCCAAGCTCGCTCCCACGAGGGCGAACTGGCCGGGGCGGCAGCGCTGCGCTACCCGGGCGCCCCCGGCAGGCCGGCCCGGCTGTGAGGGCCGGTGGTTCATCCGGGCTTGGAGAAACGTGGCCTGGGCACGGCCCTGCTACGACAAGCGCTCGCGCTGGTGACCGATCCCATGATGATCGTGCACACCGCTGAGATACCCGCCGCACGCCGCCACGCCTGCGACTTCTTCGAACGCGCCGGCTGGCCGTTGCACTCCACCGCCGCCCTGCTGAAATCCTGCGCCGTAGCAGACCGGCCGGTCCCGGGCGTGCGGCCGCTGACCGCCGTGGACGCCGTCGCGCTGGCCGAGCTGTATCACGCCGGACGACCCACGTTTCTGGTTAGCCAGCGCGCCGGGGCCTGGCCGAGGTCCTGCGCGAGGCCGGCCCGTACGCTCCCGAGCAAATGACGGTTACCACGGTTGTGCAGGCGGCGCGCCGACGTTCGCTGCCGGTGGTCACGAGTAACCCCGTTCTGGGCATGTCGCCGACAAGCAGCAGCGTTTGTCGGTCAGTTTCGACAGCGCTCCCAGCTGGCGCCGACCAGAAATGTTGGTGAGAAATAACAGCACCGGGAGAGCGGCCCTTGAGGAGGATGCGTCCTTACGTGTCTTATGAGTCATCCTGCCATGCTCGGCCTGCAGCCTGTGGCCTGGGCGGGTGTCTGAGCTGACAAAGGTGATCTATCCGTGCGTGATTCCCGGAGCCTGCAGAACGAGTCAGGAACTCTTACACTCGCCCGTAGACTTGGCCGGGGCGCTGAGCCGAGTATGGGCGGCCGATTGGCTACGTCGCCGGTACTCGGTGGGCGTCAGCCCGACCAGCGTCCGGAAGCGGCGGGCGAAGTAGGTCGGGTCGTCCCAGCCGACGGCGGCGCCGACCCGAGCAGCCGGCAGGGCCGAGTGTGCCAGTAACGTGGCGGCTCGCTCGGCCCGCAGCCGGGCCAGGAAGCTCAGCGGCGCCAACCCGACATACCGCCTGAACAGTCGGCCGAGATAGGCGGGATCCAGGTTGACCGCCCGGGCGAGGTCATCCAGCCGCCACGGATGGGCAGGCGCTGCCTCGAGTCGGGCGACGGTGGCGGCGACGGCGGG
Organism: Nonomuraea diastatica; assembly: GCF_004349015.1. NCBI lineage: Bacteria > Bacillati > Actinomycetota > Actinomycetes > Streptosporangiales > Streptosporangiaceae > Nonomuraea > Nonomuraea diastatica. The sequence goes on along the minus strand of NZ_SMKP01000152.1, from coordinate 25,132 downwards.
GTGGATGGCGGGCCCGAGCGTTTCCTGTTCGGGGTCACGGCCGTCGGCCAGGACGCCGAGCACGGTGATCAGCTGGCCCAGCATACGGCCCTGCCGGCTCTGATCGGCTCCGAGGTCCCGTTCGAGCAGGCTGATCTCCGCGATGGCCTCCTCGGCGGCGGCCGGATCGACGGCCGTCACCGCCACGCCGTGCGCGCCGGATGCCACCGGATCGGTCCACAGGATCCGGCGCAGCATCGGGATGTCGTACAGCGCCGCCAGTTCAGTCCGTAGCGCCTGGGCGGACAGGCAGCAGTTGGCGACGACGAGGTCGGCGCAGTCCCGGAACCCGTGCCAGGCGCCGGGCCGGAGCACGATAACCTGCCCGCGCCGCAGCGGGTGCTCGCCTCGGCTGGTGACGTGCCGGCCGTGACCGGTTCCGATCACCGCGATCTCAAGGAAGTCGTGCGCGTGCGACTCGATGTCGAGATCCAAGTGGTGGACACCTGCCAAGACCGGTCCTGCGGCGAACAGCGCGTGCTCGTGCAGGGTGGCAGGCATGTCGGGATCGTACGAGTACTCGCCCGGATCGGCCTAGCCCTGAGCGGCACGCCTCGACGACGCTTGCAGTATCCCAACGGCAAGAACCTTGGAGGTCGGCGATGGCAACGACCACGACCGAGCAGTCCGGCAGCGACGTCGGTGCCGACGGCCGGGTGCCGGACGAGCTTGTGGCAGCGTATCGCGAATTCGGTTTCGTCCGAGTACGAGGCGTTCTCGAGCCCGGCCAGGTCGAGCGCTTCCGGGCCAGCGCCGAGGCGTTCCTGGAGGCGCATCGTGCGGAGAGCCTGGAGAAGCAAGGCGTCTTCAGCCAGCTGGTCAACGTCTGGCAACGCGACCAGACGCTTAGAGAGCTCACGTTCGACCCTCGGCTCGGCCGGATCGCCGAACAGCTCGCCGGGTTCTCGCTGCGGCTCTGGCACGACCAGATGCTGGTCAAGGAGCCGCACAACAACGCCGCCACGGAGTTCCACCAGGACCGTCCGTACTGGCCGCATGCAGGCGACCGGCTCCCGCTGTCGGCGTGGATAGCGCTGGTCGACGTTCTGCCGGAGCGGGGCTGCATGACCTTCCTGCCCGGAACCCAGGATCGCACCGGCCTGCGCCCACAGGACCTCCACGACGAGGAAGACCTGTTTGGGATGGACCCGTCTTTGCACTGGATCCCACGGGTCACCGTGCCGCTCCGCGCCGGCGACTGCACCTTCCACAGCGGCTACACCGGCCACATGGCGCTGCCCAACCGCACCGACCAGCCCCGGCTCGCGCACGTCACGATCTACATGGACGAGCTGACCCGCTACAGCGGGAGCGAGCACATCGTGACCGATCCTCTCGGACTCGCCGTGGGCGATCGCCTGGACGGCGACACATTCCCCCGGCCCTGGGCTTAGCTTGTTCTTGAACCAAATCTTGGGCGTATGCCGTGGTCAGGGCGATGGTGATGAATCCGCGCATAGCGGATTGTGTCCTGGGAGCTACGGCGTGTCGCCGTGACGTGCGGCGGCCACCGTCTCATCTTCGCTATCGACACGAAGCAAGGAGAGGCGGTGGCCGTGGCAGCCATCCTGGCACGCGCGTCAGCAGGCGTCCCACAATCCGTCCCGCGAGCAGAACCCCATCCGGCGCCGACGGGGCTGGCAGGCTTCCGCCGAGAGTTCTACCACTGCCTGTCAGCCCGCTCCGATGAGCTGGTCGAGGCGGTGTTATGCGCGGACGTACCGGTGCGGTCGCTGGTGATTTGACGCTGGTGGCCGAGCACCGGCGCGGGCACGGCGCCCTGTACGACGGACTCGATCACGGCCGGTTCCAGATCGGACCCCTCTCTGTCAGACTGCTGTGATACATGGGACAGATGACGCCGTAGAAGGTCGCCATCACGCAGGGCCCGGAACCCGGTTGCGGCGCTGATTTCGTGCGTCCACGTCGGTGTCGTAGGACCATAGGCCGGCGAGACGTCGAGAGCTTCGGGGCCGCTACGCGTCGATCCAGCCGAGCTCGACTGCCCACTCGTGCGTGAAGTCTTCGACCACGGGCAAAGTCAGGAACGAAGCGGCATACAGAACAACGAGGAGGCCGATCGGAACGGCCCAAGCGCGCGGGCGGGATTCCGGCTGACCGGGCCCATCCTGTCCGGTTTCGGCGGGGCGGTCCCGACGGAGCCGCGTCTCCGTGAGCCGACGGTCGGCCGGCCTCAGCGCCCACGACGCGATGCCGCACGCTACGAACAACAGCGGCACCCACCACAGCTCAAGACCGTCGCCGCTGCCAGATGTGACGCCGCGGCACCCGTCCACAGGAGAAAGACACCCGCGTACGCCCATTCCTTGATCAGCGGGAACCTGGGCACGATGATCGCGACGGCTGCGGCGCCCTGCCACGTGCCTGAAATGTAGTCGAAGTAGTGCGGGTATCCCAGGTGTTGCATTTGGAGTTCCACCCATTCGATTGTCATGAGATTCCACACCGATCCAGAAGCCAACTCGAAGGCGATGACAAGTGTGGTGGCCCAAAAGGCGATGGGGCGGATCCGGTTCCAGTCGATTCGTGCGGCGGTGTCTGACTTCTTGTCGGTCGCGTGCCGGAATGTTTTGGTCGTTTGAGTGTGCAACTCAGCTTCCTCGTCAAATCGATCTGGCATGTTCATGCAGATTCTCGTTGCAGGGTGGTGAGCGACGTCGTTCGAGGCCGCTGGTGCCGATCGGCGATCCCACAATGGGCGTGGCCACCCCGAGGGAGAGGCCGATCTGGCGGACCTGGTGGGGACGCCCACGATGTCCCGACGGTGCGGTGGTGTGCCGTCCGATCGCATGGGGCTGGCTCGGCGTGTCTTTCGGCGCGGGTAGATCGCACGCATCAGGCCGGGTGTCGGATGGTGCTGGCCCCGCCGACGGTGCATTCGGTGTCGCCGGGAGTGGTCGGGGTGTCGTGCAGCGAAAGTGCGTTTCCCCGACTTACTCCTGCAGGATGGTGAGGGCTCGGGATGGGCACAGGGCGACGGCGTCGCGTGCCTGTGGTGTGGTCTGGTCGTTGGGGTGGTCGGTCAGCAGAACCACAATGCCGTTGTCGTCTTGGTCGAATACGGTCGGCTCGGTTAGGACGCATTGGCCGGAGCCGACGCAGACTCCGGTGTCGGCTTTGATCCGCATCGTTTCTGCCCTACCAGGTGACCGGGAGTTCGTAGGCGCCGTAGATGACGGCGTCGGTCTTGAACGGCATGCCTTCGACTCGCGCGGCGAGTCGCAGGGTCGGGATGCGGCGGAAGAGCGTGTCGAAGACGATCTGTAGTTCCAGGCGGGCCAGATTCTGGCCGAGGCACTGGTGGGGGCCGAATCCGAAGGCGAGGTGGTGGCGGTTGCCGCGCTCGACGTCCAGTTCGGCCGGGTTCTCGAACGTCGTGGGGTCCCAGTTGGTCGACAGGCTGGAGACGACGACGCCCTCGCCGGCCTTGATGCTCACTCCGCCGATCTGCACGTCCTCGGTGGCCACCCGGGAGACGACCAGGTCGGCGATGGCGAAGTAGCGCAGCAGTTCCTCCACGGCCATGGGCGTCTTGTTCGGGTCGGCCGTGATCAGGGCCAGTTGCTCGGGGTGGTTGAGTAGCCCGAGCACGCCGAGCGAGATCATGTTCGCGGTGGTCTCGTGTCCGGCGGTGAGCAGCAGGAAGGCCATGCTCACCAGACTCGCGTGGTCGAGGGTGCCTCCCTGGCGTTGCCGGGCGATCTGTCGGCTGAACAGGTCGTCGCCGGGTTCGGACTCCTTGCGGGTGATCAGATCGTCGAGGTAGGCGCGGAGTTCGGCGACGGCTCGCTGGCGGTCCTGCGGCGACGAGGCCCGGTGCACCGCGGTGGTGGTGCGGTTTTGGAAGAAGTCGTGGTCGGTATAGGGCGCGCCGAGCAGTTCGCTGATCACCAGGGAGGGCACCGGCAGGGCAAGGGCCTGCACCAGGTCGACCGGGCGCTGGTCGGTGGCGAGCATGTCGTCGATGAATCGGTCGACGATGTCCTGAATCCGCGGACGCAACGCGGCCAACCGCTTCACGGTGAACTCACCGAGCACCGCACGCCGGGCCGCTGAGTGTTGCGTGCCGTCCATGCCGAGCATCGACGGCGGCTGGCTGCGGAGCTGCTGCTGGGTCGCCGCGTCGAAGACGAAGTCCGGGAAGCCGTCCTTGCGCCGGTCGGAGGAGAAGCGGCGGTCGTTGAGGATGGCACGGCCTGCCGCATGCCCGGACACCCACCACGCCTCGGTGCCGCTCACCAGCCGGACTCTGCTGATCGGCGCCTGCTCGCGCAGCCACTCGTACTCGACGGGCGGGGCGAACGGGCAGCCGCGCTCGACCGGCAACTCCAGGCCGGCGAGTACGCCGGCAACGCTCTTCGTCATGACTGACCTCCCAGTGATGCTGCGTCTGCTCCTCACTACCTCGACGAGACAGCACGCCGAAGTGTGAGGTCGGCGGCCTGGTCACGTTGTGACCTCACATTTCGAGGGATTGCGTCGTCGGATAACTGAGAAACGATCCAGCAAGCGAAAGGGAATGCCTCGCTATGTCCACGCCAACGACGGACACCACGAAAGACACGGACGGTCTTCGGTCCCGGTTGCCTGCCCCCTTCGAGTTTCTCCCTGGGGCGGGGGAAATCTCCGGGGTGATGGCCAAGGCGATCCGGAACGGTGCTGTTCCGCAGGCCACTGTGAATCTGGTGCAGCTCCGTGCCGGACAAATCGTCGGCAGCACCTACCACACCGTTCGGCAAACCGGTGAGCTCCGCAAGGCCGGGGAGACGGAGGAACGCATTACGGCGGTGGCGTCGTGGCGGGACGCTCCCTATTTCACCGACGCGGAGCGAGTCGCTTTGGAGCTCGTGGAGGCCGTTCTCGCGCCGAACCCGTTCGGGGAGCGCGTGCCAGACGAGTTGTTCGCCAGGGTCGCCGCGCACTACGACGACAAGGCACTGTGGACGCTCACCCTGGTGATCGGTCAGATCTGCTACTACATCCCCGTCGCCCTGATCGCCAAGCCGATCCCCGGCAGGGCTCCGGGAAAGAACTACAGCAGGTGACACCCGCGCTCTGGGCGGAAGAGCACGGGTTTCGAGGGTTCGGAACATGCGGGCTCCTCCGGTCGACGGGCGAGGCCAGCCGATCAAAGGGATGCTGCATGGAAGACAAACCAGTACCGGTGCGCGGGCGTTGGCCGTTGGCCGTGCTACGGGTGACCGCCTCGGCCCATGCTGTCGCGGTCTTCGGTCAGGCGGTGTTCGCGGGGCGGTATCTGAGCGGTGACTACGACATGCTCGGCGTCCATGCCACCGTCGCCGATGTCGTGACCTCCGTGGGGTTGGCGCAGTTGGCCTGCGCGGTGGTGCTGTGGTGGCGCGGTGGGGTGCGCTGGCCGACCTGGGTGAGCTTGCTGCTTGTGCTCGGCGAGATCGGGCAGTATCTGGCCGGTCAGGCGAGCGCGCTGGACCTGCACGTACCGCTTGGGGTCGTCCTGGCCATCCTGACGACGGTTCTGCTCGTGGCGCTGTGGCGGCCCCAGCCCGTGGCGGTGGCAGCGTGAGCGAGAATGCCGGCGAACCGATGTCACCGCGGGCGCGGCCGATGTCCCGGCGCGGGTTTCTCGGTCTGGCCGGCGGGGCCGGGATCGTGGTCGCCGCTGGGCTTGGTGGGTCGCGGTTGCTCGGCCCGGTGCGGAGCACCGGTGAGCTGCTGGCGAGCCAGGTGCCGTTGCCCGAGCCGTTCCGGGTGCCGCTGCCGGTTCCCCGGGTGCTTCAGCCGGTCCGGCGCGAGGGCGATGCCGACCGTTACGAGATCGTCCAGCGCGAGGCGACGGCGGAGATACTGCCCGGCCTGTCCACGCCGATCTGGGGCTATGACGGCACGTTCCCCGGCCCGACCGTCGAGTCCCGCTCCGGTCGCACCACCAGCGTTCACCACCGCAACGAGTTGCCCGTACCCACCGTCGTGCACCTGCACGGCGGCCGGACCCCGCCGGACGCGGACGGCTACGCCACCGACCTGGTCCTGCCGGTCGGCGCTGCCGGGAACATCCACAACGGACCCAGCAAACACATGTACATGCACGATCCGGACGCCGTGGTGACGATGGGCGCCCGCGACTATGTCTACCCATTGCGGCAGCGCGCGGCGACATTGTGGTACCACGACCACCGCATGGACTTCACCGGACCGGCCGTGTACCGCGGCCTGGCAGGGTTCCACCTGGTACGCGACGAGGTGGAGGACGCGCTTCCCCTGCCACACGGCGACCGTGAGCTGCCGCTGATGATCTGCGACCGGTCCTTCGCCGAGGACGGCTCGTTCCGCTACCCCTCGATCGACAACACGCTGCGCACTGTGCCCGGCGTCGATGAGTCCTATGTAGAGGGTGTGATGGGTGACGTGATCCTGGTCAACGGGGCGCCGTGGCCGGTGGCGGAGGTGCCGGCGACCAGGCACCGGCTGCGGGTGCTCAACGCCTCCAACGCGCGCCGCTACGAGCTCGCGCTCGACCCGCCACCACCCGGTGGCAAGGCGTTCACCCAGATCGGTTCCGATCAGGGGTTGCTCGCCGCACCGCGAACGCACGAGAGCGTGCCTGTCGCCCCCGCAGAGCGCTTCGACCTTGTCGTCGACTTCGGCCGCTACCCGGTCGGCACCGAGGTCACCCTCGTCAACCGGCTCGGCAGCGGCCCGACCGAGCGGGTCATGCGTTTCCTGGTCGCGCGCCGAGCCGAGGACGACAGCGCCATCCCGGCCCTGCTCAGCGAGATCGAACCGCTCGAACGGGCACAGGCGACGGTGACCCGCGAGTTCGCCTTCCGCGGCGGCCTCATGGGCGACCGGCACGGTTGGCTGATCGATGGCCAACCCTTCTCCCCGACCCGCATCGACGCGCGCCCCCGACTCGGGGACGTGGAGATCTGGCGCTTCGTCGCCGACCTGCACCATCCCATCCACCTGCACCTGGTGAACTTCCAGGTGCTCTCCCGAGGCGGCCACGCACCCGGCCCGCACGGCATCGGTCTCAAGGACACCGTCGACCTCAACCCGGGAGAGGCTGTGGAGGTCATCGCCAGGTTCGACGGGTACCGAGGCCGCTACATGTTCCACTGCCACAACCTCGAACACGAAGACATGGGCATGATGGGCAACTTCGAAACGATGTGAGCTCCGGCCGGAGGGTGCTCTCGCACCCCAGCCATGGCAACCGGCGGGCCCGCAGCACTGCGGGCCCGCTGTCAACGGGACGGGAGGTTGATCAGGTCGCACGTGCCCCGTTGCGCGGTGAGGTTGTCCGAGACCCGCCTGCGATTCGTCCAACCGGCAGGGCGACCCGCTCGGCCCCTTCGACCGCAATCTCTCCACCCCGCCGGCCTGCCAGGCCCCGGTGCCAGGCGTAGAGGGCTTCCGCGAGACTCTCAGTGGCGGTTGTGGACATGGCCCGATGCCGGGGCCCCGCTCGGCGCCGGCGAGGAGATTGCCGTGGCCGCCGCGAGACGGCCGCTCAGCGGATGATGCGCGTCCGGGCCCGGAGCAGGGCGGTGACGATTGCCTCCTCGTGGTCGGCATCGAGACGAACGACGGGGACGGAGCAGCTGAGGGCCTCGTTCGGGGGCGAGGCGAAGTCGAGGGCGACGGCGAAGCACCGTAGGCCGATGGTCGACTCCTGTTCGTCGATGGCGTGACCGCGGCGCCGGATCTCCTCGAGCTCTGTGCGTAGTGCCGCCCTGTCGGTGAAGGTGTGGACGGTGCGTGGTTCCAGGGTCTCGGGCAGGAGTTGGTCGACCTCATCCCAGGGACGCCCGGCGAGAATCGCCTTGCCGAGGCCGGTCGCCCATGAGGGCAGGCGCCGGCCGGGCCGGGAGATGACGGCGAGGGAGTGCCGGGAGATGTTGGTGGCCAGGTAGACGATCTCCGCGCCGTCGAGGCGAGCCAAGTGGATGGTCTCGCCCAGCTCGATGTTCAGCTCGTTCATCACCGTCTGTGCCCGCTTGACCACGTCGTCGTGCTCGACGTACGACGCCCCGGCGCGGAGCGCGCGCAGGCCGATCCGGTAGCGGCCGGCGTCGTCGGTTTCGATCCAGCCCGTGTTCACCAGTGTGGCGAGCAGCGCGTAGGCACTCGCCCGAGGGAGGCACAGGCCGGTGGTCACCTCGCGTAGCGATAACGCGTGATCGGCCGAGCTGAGGTATTCGAGCACCGCAATGGTCCGCTCGGCCGATTTGACGCTGCGTACGCCCCCTCCGGCCTCGGCGGGTTCAGGCAACGGGTCCGAAACGTGTTGCGTCATCGGCCACCTCTTGACGTGTGTTGAAACACCGACTTAGTGTCTCGGCTACAAATATAGACATCGTCTCTATATGTAGACAAGAGGTTGTTCTTGATGCCCCCCGCCGCTTCACGAGTCGCCGCATCCCTGTTGGGCCTGCTCGCCTTCCCCGTCACGCCGTTCACGGGATCAGGGGACGTGAACCTGCCCCGTTTCACAACCCATCTCACCGAAGTGCTCGCCGCGAAGCCCAGTGCGATCTTCGTCGCGTGCGGCACCGGGGAGCTGGCGTCGCTGACGGCCGCCGAGCACCAGACGGTGGTCAGGGCCGCTGTCGAGCATGTCGCCGGAACGGTCCCCGTGCTCGCAGGGGCTGGCGGCGGCACGCGGACGGCTGCGGAGTTCGCACGCGCCGCGCAGGCCGCCGGCGCCGATGGCCTGCTGGTGCTCCCGCCGTACTTGCAGGTCGGGCCGCCAACCGGTCTCGTGGCGCACTACCGGCAGGTGGCCGCCGCCACGGACCTGGACGTGGTCCTCTACCAGCGGGGCACGGCGATCTTCTCTCCCGCGGCGGTGGCCGAGCTCGCCGAAGTGGACAACATCGTCGCGCTGAAGGACGGGCACGGCGATATGGAGCTGCTCCAGCTCATCCACGCCGCCACCGCGGGACGGCTCCCACTGCTGAACGGCATGCCGACCGCCGAGGTCTTCGCCCGCTCCTACGCCGGGCTTGGCGCCCGCGCCTACTCCTCGGCGGTGCTGGCCTTCGTCCCGGAAGTCGCCGTCGCCTTCTTCCAGGCGTTCGAGAACGGCGACGAGGCGACCCAGGACCTCCTGCTGCGCGAGTTCTACGCACCCCTGGCCGATCTGCGTAAGTCGACCCCCGGCTACGCCGTCTCCCTCATCAAGGCCGGCCTGGACATCCGCGGCCGCTCCGCCGGACCCGTCCGCTCGCCTCTGGCGGAGGTCACTCCGGAGCACCGCGAGCAACTCGCCCGCATCATCGACCGCGGCCTCGCCGCTCTCAGCGCGACGCCCGTCGCCTAGCACAAGACTTGCCCGTCCCCGGGGCAGGCGATTCGGAGGAATCATGATCACCACCCCACGCCGCCGTCAGGCTGCCTCCGTCCTCCTGGCGCTCGGCGTCATGGTGCCCGCAGGCGCCTGCTCGGTTGCCAACAGCGGCCCGGAGCCCTCGTCCGGCGCGGCGAGCACCGTTCGCATCGTGCTGCCGGAGGAACCTCCGACGCTGGAGCCGTGCGACGCCTCCCTCACCGCGACGGGGCGCGTCACCCGTTCCAACATCACCGAGGCGCTCACGGAGCGCGACCCGGGCTCCGGCCAGCTCCAGCCGGCGCTGGCCACGGAGTGGAAGCAGGACTCACCGACCGAGTGGACCTTTACCCTGCGTAAGGGCGTCAAGTTCCACGACGGGACCGCGTTCGACGCCAAGGCGGCCGCCTTCTCCATCGACCGCACCGTCGGATCCAAGATCGACTGCAATGTGGACGGCTACGTCTTCGGCGGCATCGAGCTCACGGCGACGGCCGTGGACGACTCGACTCTCCGGGTGAAGACGGCCAAGCCGGACCCGATCCTTCCCCTGCGGTTGTCGTTCGTCGAGATCGTGCCGGCCACCACGAGCACGACCAGCAAGGTCCGCGAGGCCGTCGGCACCGGCCCGTACAGGATCGCGAAGTGGGACACCGGCCGCAGCCTGCGGTTGGAGCGGTTCGCCGGATACTGGGGCAAGGCGCCGGACTTCGCGGCGGCGGAATACGTCTGGCGGGCCGAAGGCAGCATCCGCGCGGCCATGATCCAGAGTGACGAGGCCGACGTCGCGGTCGGCCTCGCCCCCGAGGACGGTGCCGGAGAGGCCGCCGTGCAGTTCCCCAACAACGAGACCTCCTACCTGCGCATCGACGCCACCAAGCCGCCACTCGACGACATCCGCGTTCGCCAGGCGATCAGCTACGCCATCGACAAGGAAGGCCTCGTCGCCTCGGTCTTCGCCGGGCTGGGCAAGCCGGCGGGGCAGGTCGTTCCCGCAGGCGTGACCGGTCACAGCTCGGCAATCCAGCCCTGGCCGTACGACATGGCGCAGGCCAAGAAGCTGATCGCGGAGGCCAAGGCGGACGGCGTCCCCACGGACGCCACCATCACGATCATCGGCCGGAACGGCATCTACCCCAAGGCCGCCGAAGCGATGGAGGTCGTGCAGAACTCCCTCATGGAGGCCGGGCTCTCGGTCAAGATCCAGATGCTGGACGTGAACGCCTGGCTGGAGTACCTGCTGGCCCCGTTCCCCAAGAACGCCGGCCCTACCCTGCTGCAGGCCCAGCACGGCAACCAGGCGGGTGACGCGGCCTTCACGATGGGCCAGATCTACGGCAGCAAGGGCGCGCAGAGCAGCTACGGCACCGAGGAGCTGGACGGGCTGATCACCGAGGCCGAGCAGGCCTCGGGCGAGGAGCGCCAGGCGGCGTTCGCCAAGGCGCTGGAGCACCAGAACAAGGACGTCGTACGGGACGCGGTCCTCGCGCACATGACGGGCATCCTCGCGCTGTCGAAGAAGGTCACCTACAAGCCCAACGCCGCCACGAACGACGAGATGCGTCTCGCCGAGATGCACCCGGCCGGCTGAGGAGGCGAGCGTGCTGACCTTCCTGCGGCGTCGCATCACCTCGAGCGCGATCCCGCTGGTCGTCGTGATCCTCGGCGTGTTCTATCTGGCGCGCCTCACCGGCGACCCGGCGAATCTTTATCTGCCCCTCAGCGCGAGCCCGGAGATGCGGGCGGAGTTCGCCGCCCGGCACGGTTTCGACCAGCCGATGCTTGTCCAGTTCGGTGACTACCTGGCTCAGGTCGTCCGGCTGGACTTCGGCGAGTCGCTGCGGACCGCGGAACCCGCCGCCGACGCGGTGCTGCGGGCCTTCCCCGCGACGCTGCAGCTGGCGGGCACCACCATGGTCCTGGCCGTCATCGGCGCGATCGTCATCGGCAGCTGGGCGGCCTACCGCCCGAACTCCCTGGCCGATCGGGTCGCCAGCTTCACCTCGACGACCGCGGCGAGCATGCCGGACTTCTGGTTCGCCATCATGGGCGTCCTGGTCTTCGCCGTGGCGCTCGGCTGGCTGCCCACCTCGGGCACCGAGGGGGCGGCCGCGTGGGTGCTGCCGGTGATCACCTTGCTGATCCGGCCGTTCGGCGTGCTCGTGCAGGTGGTGCGCGGGGCGATGGTCACGGCGTTGTCGGCGCCGTACATCAAGGTCGCCCGGAGCAAGGGCGCGGGAGAGCTGCGGGTGGTCTTCGGCCACGCGCTGCGCAACGCCGCGCCGCCGGCGCTCACCGTGGCAGGCGACCTGACGGTCGGGCTGGTCAACGGGGCTGTGGTCGTCGAGACGATCTTCGGCTGGCCGGGCATCGGCAAGCTGATGATCACGTCGATCCTGCAGCGCGACTTCGCGGTGCTGCAGGCCGCCGTTCTGGTGACCGCGATCACCATCTTCGCGCTCAACATTGTCATTGACGCCTGCTATGCGCTCCTGGACTCCCGCGTCCGTCAGGGGGTGACGGCATGAGTCTCGTGGATGTCCCTGCCGCGGCCACCATCCGTCGGACAACCTGGTGGCGGCTGCTGCTACGGGACCGGTTCGCGTGCCTGGCGGTGGTGATCCTCCTGGTCGTTGCCACCTCCGCCCTCGTGGGGCCGATGCTGCTCGGCGACCTGGCGGTGAAGCAGAACCTGAGGGCGATCAACAGGCCGCCGTTCAGCCTCGACGACGGATGGGCCTTCGTGCTCGGCAGCGACTCGCTCGGACGCAGCCTGCTCGCCAGGCTCATCGTGGCGAGCGGCACGACGCTCTCCGTCGCCGTCCCGGCCGTCGTGATCTCCCTCGTGGTCGGTTCGGTCTGCGGGATGTGGGCGGGTTACCACCGAGGATGGCGGGAGAACCTCGCCATGCGCATCGCCGACGTCATCCTCAGCTTCCCGTCGCTGCTGCTGGCCGTGGTCGTGCTGTACGTCTTCTCGCCCAGCGCCGGGAACATCATCTTGGTCCTGGCGATCGCGCGGATTCCGATCTACCTGCGTGCCGCCCGGGCGGAGTCGGCCGAGTTGCAGAGCAGGCTGTTCGTCGACGCGGCGCGCACGTTCGGCACCAAGAGCTGGGCGATCATCGGCAGGCACGTGGCACCGACCGTGCTGCCCACTCTGTTCACCGTCGCGACCCTGGACTTCTGTTTCGTGATGCTGACCGAATCGTCGCTGAGTTTCCTGGGCATCGGCATCCAGCCACCGGACATGAGCTGGGGCCTGATGGTCGCCCAAGGCCGGCAGGTGCTGCAGAGTGCCTGGTGGATCGCCGTCTTCCCGGGGCTGGCCATCGTGGTGACCACCGTCTCGGCGACCGTCCTCGCGTCCTGGGCGCGCCTGGCCATGGACCCGGGCCAGCGGTGGCGGCTCACGCTGCCCCGCTCTCGCCGCACGAGTAAGGAGGTGAAGCCGTGACCCCGGTGCTGGAGGTGGATCGGCTGGCCGTCGACATTCGCACCCCCGCGGGGACGGTGCGCGCCGTACGCGAGGTGAGCTTCGCCGTCCGCTCTGGCGAGACACTGGCGCTCCTGGGCGAATCGGGCTGCGGCAAGAGCATGACCGCGCAGGCCATCGTGGGACTCCTTGACCCGGTGGCTCACGTGGCGGGCGGCGCCGTCCGCTTCGACGGCACCGACCTCCTCACCCTGTCACCGGCACAGCGCCGGCGGCTGGCCGGCCCCGGCCTGGCCATCGTGTTCCAGGACGCGCTCACCGCGCTGAACCCCGTCCAGACGGTCGGCGCCCAGCTCGCCGAACCGTTCCGGATCCACGAGCGGCTCTCGCGCCGCGCCGCGCGGGCACGAGCAGTCGAGCTGATGGAACGAGTCGGCATCCCCGAGCCCGGCGCCCGCGCCGGCGCCTATCCGCACCAGTTCTCCGGCGGCATGCGCCAGCGACTGCTCATCGCGCTGGCGATGGCCCTGCGGCCCAAGGTGCTGCTCGCCGACGAGCCCACCACCGCCCTCGACGTCACCGTGCAGGCCCAGATCATGGAGCTGCTGCGCGAACTGCGTACCGAACAGCGGACGGCGCTGATCCTGATCACCCATGACCTCGCGGTCGTGGCCGAGCAGGCCGATCACGTGGCCGTCATGTACGCGGGCAGCATCGTCGAGACAGGCCGGGTGGCGGAGGTGTTCTCCAGGCCCCGCCACCCGTACACCCGCGGGCTCCTCGACTCGGTGCCGGCCGAGGTGGCGCGTGGCACCAACCTGCGGTCCATCCCGGGCAGCCCGCCCGACCTGCACTCCGTGCCCTCGGGCTGCGCCTTCCGCGCACGCTGCCCGATCGCCGGCGACGTGTGCGCGGAGCAGCGCCCGATCCTCACCGAGGCCGGACCCGGACGCCTGGCCGCATGCCATCATTGGAAGGAACTGGCCGATGACTGAGCCCGCCACACCGACGCTCGCCGAGGAGACGGCCGTTCCCCTGCTCGATGTGGCAGGGGTGAGCAAGACCTTCCACGCGGCTGGTCGGGCCCGCCTGCGCGCGCTGGACGGGGTCGACCTGCACCTGGGACACGGCGAGACGCTGGGCCTGGTCGGAGAGTCCGGCTGCGGCAAGTCGACCCTCGGCCGGGTCCTGCTCATGCTGGAGCGCCCGGACCGGGGCCGCGTCAGGTTCGAGGGCACCGACCCGTTCACGCTGCGCGGCAAGGAATTGCTGAAGTGGCGCCGGCGGGTCCAGATGGTGTTCCAGGACCCATTCGCGTCGCTCAACGCCCGGCTGTGCGCCGAGGACATCGTCGGCGAACCGTGGCGGACCCATCGCGACCTCGTACCGGTGAAGGAGCGCGGCAAGCGGGTCGCCGAACTCCTCGAGATGGTTGGATTGCGGGCGAGCGACGCCCGCCGGTACCCGCAGGAGTTCTCCGGCGGCCAGCGCCAGCGGCTGGGGATCGCCCGGGCGCTCGCCCTCGAACCCGACATCATCGTGTGCGACGAGCCCGTGTCAGCGCTCGACCTGTCCGTCCAGGCGCAGGTGCTCAACCTACTCACCGACCTGCAGGCCAGGCTCAGCGTGTCGTACGTGTTCATCTCCCACGACCTGTCCGTCGTCCGCCACGTCGCCGACCGCGTCTCGGTCATGTACCTCGGCCGCATTGTCGAGACCGGCCCGACGAAGCAGGTGTTCGACCGGCCGCTGCACCCCTACACCGCCGCGTTGATGTCCGCGGCGCCGGTGCTGGACGTCACCCCAGGGGCGCGGCGTGAACGAATCCTGCTCAAGGGCGAGGTGCCCTCCCCCCTCGACCCGCCATCGGGGTGCCGCTTCCGTACCCGCTGCTGGAAGGCCCGGGAACTCTGCGCCCAGGAGGCGCCACCCCTGGAATCATCCGGCGACGAGCTGCTGCACGCGGCCGCCTGCCACTTCCCGCTCCAGGAAAAGGCAGCCGGGTCCGTGGTGGGAGAGTAAGGGCTTGCTGGGCTTCCCCTCGTAGCGTGGGAGATCGAACCAAGAAAGGTTTGGTCGCGGCAGGAACCACGAGGCGTCGCCTTGATCCGGAGTTCCGGGCTGGGGCGGTGCGCATCGTCAAGGAGACCGGCAAGCCCGTCGCACACATCGCGAGGAGTCAGCTGTCCTGTCTGCCGCCGGGGTCGATGTCGAACCGTTGGAATCCTGCCCGGCCCGCGCCCCCCGCAGCGAAAAGCCCGATGACGGCACCCACCCACCTGCCGGGCACCGCGTTGAAGACTCCGCCGGTGGTGAGGAGGCAGCGGCCGTCGTCATCCACCTCTACGGTGAGTTCGGCCTTCGGCTGCCGCAACGGCATCGGCGCGACGAGGTCACGCTCGGTCTGTCCCGCGTCAGCTGTACGGCAGGCCAGGACAGGTCCCTCGGCGGTGAGCTCCACGCCCAGCCACGCGTATGCGTGCCCCAGGATCGCCAGCCCGGCGCGCGAGCCGGGCGCGGCGTCCAGCGTCAGCGAGGTGCGGGCCGTGAACCGCCCGCCGGGCAACCGTTGACCGACCACGTTGCCGCGTTCCCTGAGGTCGTCCGGACCGGGCAGACACGCCAGGTTCAGCGTCCCGTCCTCCACCTTCCACCAGGCCGGCCCGGGGTTGACCGGCCAGTGCCACTGCGCGCCGAGCTTCCCGCTGGCGAACGCGTCGCCGCTCGCCGGTGCGGCGGCAGGTTGCCCGGGGACCGGCATCCGGCTGCCGGGCACCGGCCGGCCGGCGTCGCCGACGATCGGCCAGCCGTCCTCCGACCAGCGCAGGGGCTGCAGGTGCACCACCCTGCCGAACGGCCCGCGATCCTGGAAGTGCAGGAACCAGTGGGAGCCGTCGGGCGCATCCACCCAGGCGCCCTGGTGCGGGCCATTGACATCCGTGTCGCCCTGCTCCAGGACGATCCGGTCGGTGTACGGCCCGGCGATGTCCTTGGCGCGGAAGGCCGATTGCCAGCCGTCCGTCACGCCTCCGGCGGGAGCGAAGATCCAGTAGTCTCCGTCGCGTTTGTAGAGCTTCGGACCCTCCAGGGTGCGGTAGCCCGGCAGCAAGTCGCCGTCGATGACGACCTGGCCCGCGTCGAGGAGGCGCCGGGCGTCGGGGTCCATCCGGTGCAGGGTCAGCCGGTTGTTCACGCCGCTACGGCTCTTGGCCCAGCCGTGGACGAGGTAGGCTGCGCCGTCGTCGTCCCAGAACGGGCAGGGGTCGATCAGGCCCTGGCCCGGCTTGATCAGGTGTGGGCGGCTCCACGGGCCGCGTGGGTCGGTCGCGGTCAGGACGTGGATGCCGCGGTCCGGGTCCCCGTAGAAGATCCAGAATCTGCCGTCGTGGTGGCGCAGGGAGGGCGCCCAGACCCTGCAGCCGGGTTCCGGCTTGGTCAGGCCCTCCAGTTCGTCCAGGGCGTGCCCGACGATCGACCAGTTGACCAGGTCGCGGGAGTGCAGGATGGGCAGGCCCGGTACCTTGGAGAAGCTGGAGGCCGTCAGGTAGAAGTCGTCACCCACGCGGATGACGTCGGGGTCGGACCAGTCGGCGTTCAGCACAGGATTGCGGTAGGTGCCCTCCGGCACGGTGCATCGCTCCTCAGTCAGGGGAAAGCCGGCTCGGTCGGCTCTGCCTGTCGATCCGCGCCGGGAGTCGGTGGCGTCCAGCTGTCAGGTGCCGATGTCGGGCCGTGGCCCGGCTTCGGCACGGAGCAGCGCGGGTACATCCGCCGCGCGGTCGAGGGTGTAGGGGTAGAAGGAGCGCGGGTCGAACGCGCCGCCCCGCTCCTTGAGCTTGCCGGCACTCCAGCGGCTGTCGACGACGACGTTGTCGCGCTGGACCAGCTCGGCGTCGTCCTGGACGTAGTAGGGATCGAGCACGTTCTCGAAGTAGCTGTTCTCGATCACGGCCTTGGTGGAGCCGCGGGACAGGTGGCCGTAGCCGGTGATGTCCTGCAGGTAGTTGTTGTACAGGTGCACCGCGGCGAGGTTGTCGGCGCTGGGATTACGCGCCTGGGTGTTCTGGAACCAGTTGTGGTGGATCGTCATCTTCGCGGTGACGTTGGGCGTCCAGCCGATGCCGAAGGTCTTGTGGTTCTCCTTGAAGTGGTTCCACGAGACGGTGATGTTGGTGGTGTCCTTACGGCTGTCGAGCAGGCCGTCGTTCATCCGGGCCAGCCGGTTGTGGTCGATCCAGATGTGGTGACCGCTGTCGATCTGGATGGCGTCGTAGTCGTAGTCGTCGTCGCCGGGATCGTCTTCGGGCATCAGAGTGTCGCGGATGGTCAGGTTCCTGATGATCACGTTGTGCACGCCACCGAGGAAGAATCCGCCGCCGACGATCTGTCCCTGGGTTCCGGCGCCGATGATGGTCTTGTTGGAGGCCACCCGCAGCTCAGTGCCCTTCGGGGTGATGGTGATCGGCACGGCGACCTTGATGGTGTACGGCTCGGCTGCGGTGACGTAGCGGTCGAGGTCCGCCTGGTTGGTCACGGTGACCGTCCGGCCGCCGGCGCCGCCGGTGGTCGGGCCGTGCCCCTCGCCGGGCAGGGCGGCGAAACCGTCCGGCGTGTTCGGGGACGTACCAGGATCGGTCGGCGTGGGAGACGGGGTGGAGCCGTCGACCGGCTGGAAGGCCCACCGCTGCGAGCCGCTGGTGCCGCAGGTGTTCTGCGTGACGGGCGAGCCGTTGGAGCCGGAGGAGACGCCCAAGCACAGGCCGTTGACTCCGACGATCTGGTGGAGGCCGAAGGCCGGGTTGGTGAAGGTCCACTGCTGGTTGGCCTTGGTGCCGTCGCCGCATCCCCACTGCTGGATCTGCACGCCGATGGAGGTGCTGGCGGAGGGGACGTCCAGGCAGCGGGTGCTGTTGGCACTGGCGAGGTTCACCCGGCCGCCGGAAGAGGCCACGACCTTGAAGTGCTGCCATGTGGATGTGGCGGAGCCGCAGCTCCACTGCTGGAGCTTGGCGCCATTGGCGGTGCTGTGATCCTTGATGTCGAGGCACTTGCCACTTTCGCTGCCGACGATGCGGTAGGTCCCGCCGGCTGCGGGCGCGTCGGCCGCGGTGGCGCGCCCGGGCGCGACGAGGGCGAGTGTCGCGGTCAGCAGCAGAGCGGCGGCGGCCGCCGGCGCGGCGACGTCGCGGCGGTGGCGGGGTAAGGCGAACGATCTCACGGGAGTGGCTCCTTTCACCCTGGCAGGAAGGAACGCCGAGCGGCGGTCACCGGGTCGGACATGGGCCACGTGGGCACGATCGAGTCCACGTGCCAGGGGAGCGCGGGGTTCGTGAGAAGCACTCCCGGCAGCTGCGCCCTCACTGTAATAACGCCGTCAAATTAGAGTCAATGGATTTCGGTAACTATTAGTTTCATGGATTGACGCAACCGATGGCCAGCCGTAACGTGACCTCCACCTCGGGGGATGTATGTGGATTTCTCATGAAGGGACCGGCGCCCGATGAAGGAACGAGCCCGCACAGCGTTGAATCGCCGCGAGCTGATGAAGATGGCCGGGCTCTCCGGCCTGGGAGTCGCCTTAACGGCCTGCGGCCGGGGCTTCGGCGGTGGCGGTGACCCCGCGTCCGGCAAGACCGAGCTCAACATGGTCTGGTGGGGCGACGCCGACCGCGCGGAGAAGACACAGGCCGCCCTCGACCTCTTCATGAAGCAGAACCCGACCATCGCCATCAAGACCGAGTACCAGGACAGCGGCCCCTACAAGGACAAGCTGGCCACCCGTTTCGCCGCCGGCAACCCGCCGGACCTGATGATGATGCGCATGGACTCCCTGCGGGAGTACGCCGACCGCAAGGCCCTGCTCAATCTCAACGACCACGCCGGCGCCGTGGACATGGCCAACCTCAGCCAGGCCGCCAAGGGCCTCACCAAGGTCGGCGACGCCACCTACGGCATCCCCTCGGGCCTGAACACCATCGGCTTCGTCGTCAACAAGGCAATCACCGACCAGTACGGCGTGACCATTCCCGACGGCGACGCCTGGAGCTGGGAGGACCTGGCCGAGTTCGCCAAGGAGGTGACGGACAAGAGCAACAAGAAGGTGTACGGCACGCTCGTCGACCCCGCGACCATGGCCAACGTCATCGTGTACGTCGCCCAGCAGGGTGAGGACTTCTTCACCGCCGACGGCAGGTTCGGCGTGAGCGAGGCCACACTCACCAAGTGGTTCCAGATGTTCGAGGACATGCGCAAGGAGGGCGGCTTCCCGCCCGCCGGCTTCGTCGAGACGACGGGCTCCTCGCCCGAGCAGTCCTACATCGCCAAGGGCACGATCGCCTCGCAGATCATCCCGACCAACAACTTCCTGCGCTACAACCAGGTTTCCGGCGGCAACCTGCAGCTGCTGCGCATCCCGGGCGAGGCCGGCGGCGAGCGCCGCGGCATGAACATCGGCACTCCGGCCCTGTGGTCGATAGCCGCCGCTTCCCAGCACCCCGCCGAGGCGCTGAAGTTGCTCAACTTCCTCATCAACGACGTGGCGGGCGGCAAGGCGATGAAGACCACCCGCGGCGTCCCGGCCAGCAGCGCCGTCGCCGACGCAATCAAGCCGTCGCTGGACAAGGACGACCAGGTGGCCACCGACTACCTGATCGACCTGCAGAAGGAGACGCTGCTGTCGGTCCCGCCGTACCCCGTCGGCGCCAGCGCCATCCAGGATGCTCTGTCCGCGGTCGCGCCCGAGGTCGAGCACGGACGCGTGACCTCGGCCGAGGCCGCCAAGAAGATCATCGACGAAGCGGCGGAGGCCCTGTCGCAGTGACGGTCACGCCCGTGAAGGACCCGGCCGTGTCCGGCGCTCCGGTGAATCCACCCCAGGTGGCCAAGCCGCGCCAGGATCGGTCGGGGTACCTGTTCATCCTGCCCTGGTTCCTCGGGATGGCCTTCACGATCATCCCCTTCTTCGCCTCGCTGTACCTGTCGTTCACCGACTACAACCTGCTGAACACGCCGAATTGGATCGGCCTGGAGAATTTCGCCGAGATGTTCTCCGACGACACCTGGTGGCAGTCGGTCAAGGTCACGTTCGTCTACACCTTCGTGTCGGTCCCGCTCTCGCTGGCGATGGCCTTGGGCGTCGCCATGCTGCTCAATCGCGGGGTGCGCGGCCTGCCGCTCTACCGGGCGGTCTTCTACCTGCCCTCGCTGCTGGGCGGCAGCGTGGCGCTGGTGCTGCTGTGGCGCTACATCTTCGGCCTCAACGGCATCGTCAACGCCTTCCTCGGCTTCTTCGGCATCGAGAAGATCGCCTGGACCTCCGACCCTGACTTCACCCTCACCACGTTGATCATCCTGCACATCTGGACGTTCGGCTCACCCATGGTGATCTTCCTGGCCGGCCTCCGGCAGATCCCGGCGATGTACTACGAGGCCGCCGCGATCGACGGGGCGAACAAGTGGCAGCAGTTCCGGAGCATCACGCTGCCGCTGCTCAGCCCGATCATCTTCTTCAACCTGATCCAATCGCTGATCTCGTCCTTCCAGACCTTCACGCAGGGCTACATCTTCGGCGGCGGCAAGGGCGGACCGGCAAACTCGACGCTCTTCTACAACCTTTACCTCTACAAGCAGGGGTTCGAGCAGTTCCACATGGGTTACGCCTCGGCGATGGCCTGGATGCTGCTGATCATCATCGCGGCCTTCACCGCTCTCAACTTCCTCCTGGCCAAGCGGTGGGTGCACTATGGCAACTGACGAAAGCTACCTCGATCGCATCGGCAACAGCCGCCGCAGGCGCTTCGGCAAGCACCTGCTGCTCTGCCTGGCCGGTGGGGTCATGCTCTACCCGCTCGCGTGGCTGGTGGCCAGCTCGCTCAAGCCCAACGATCTGATCTTCAAAGATCTGTCGCTGTGGCCCGCCGAGTGGGACATCTCCAACTACATCGCGGGCTGGACGGCCCTGGCGTATCCCTTCGACCTCTACCTGGTCAACTCCATGGTCATCGCGGCGCTGACCATCCTGGGCAACCTGCTGTCGTGCTCGCTGGCCGCCTACGCCTTTGCCCGGCTCAACTTCCGCGGCCGCAAGCTGTTCTTCGCGCTGACGCTCGGCACGATGATGCTCCCCGGCCATGTGCTGCTGGTCCCGCAGTACATCCTGTTCAACAAGATGGGCTGGCTGGACACCTTCTTCCCGCTGATCGTGCCGAACTTCCTGGCCACCAGCGCGTTCTACATCTTCCTGATGGTGCAGTTCATCCGCTCTCTGCCCAGGGAACTCGACGAGGCGGCCCGCATCGACGGCGCGGGCACGTTCCGTATCTTCTGGAGCGTGATCCTGCCACTGTGCAAGCCCGCCTTCGCGACGACGGCGATCTTCACCTTCATCTCGTCCTGGAACGAATTCTTCAGCCCGCTGCTCTACCTGACCGAGCAGGAGCTCTACACCGTGCCGCTGGCTTTGCGTCAGTTCATCGACTCCGAGGGCCAGTCGCAGTGGGGCCAGATGTTCGCCATGTCGTTCGTCTCGCTCGCGCCGGTCATCGGCTTCTTCATCGCCGGCCAGAAGTACCTGGTCAAGGGCATCGCCACCACGGGACTGAAATGAGACGCTACGCCTTCGTCGGCACCGGGTCGCGGGCCCAGATGTACCTGGCCGCGCTCCTCGGGCCCTACGCCGAACTCGGCCGACCGGTGGCCTTCTGCGACACCAACGAGGTGCGCATGGCCTACTACGACCGCCTCGCCGGGTCGCCGCTGTCCCACTACGACCCCGACAGCTATGACGACCTGCTCAAGCAGTGCGATGTGGTCGTGGTCGCCTCCCCCGACCATACCCACGCCGACTACGTCAGCCGCGCGCTGCGGCACGGGGTAGACGTGATCGTCGAGAAACCCATGACCACCGACCAGGCCGGCGTGCGGCAGATTCGAGAGGCCCTGGATTCCGGTGCAGCGGAGCTCACGGTGACCTTCAACTACCGTTACTCGCCACGCAACTCACTGGTGAAGCAGCTGATCCCGGAGATCGGCGAAGTCACCTCGGTCACCTTCGAGTGGTGCCTCGACACCGTACACGGCGCCGACTACTTCCGGCGCTGGCACCGGGACAAGGCGATGTCGGGCGGGCTGCTCGTGCACAAGGCGACCCACCACTTCGACCTGGTCAACTGGTGGCTGGCCGACCGGCCGGAGGTCGTCTTCGCCCGGGGTGGACTGCGCTTCTACGGCGCGGAGAACGCCCGGCGGCGAGGGCTGGTTCCCCGGCCCTCGCGCGGCTTCCTGCCCGGTGATCCGTTCTCCATCGACGTCACCGCCGACGAGCGGCTGCGCGAGCTGTACCACGACGGCGAGCACCTGGACGGGTACGTCCGCGACCGCGACGTCTTCTCCGAGGGCATCACCATCGAGGACAACCTCAACGTCGTGATCGGTTACCAGCGGGGCGCGTCGATGTCCTACAGCCTGCACGCGCACTGCCCGTGGGAGGGCTACCGCGTCGCGATCAACGGCACGGCGGGGCGGATAGAGCTGGAAGTCGTCGAGCGGGCGCACGCGGCACCGGGCGGCGCGGGGGCGACCATCGGGGCGGCGACCGCCTCCGCCAACCTGGGCATCGACCTGAGCGCGGCCGAGGAGCGGTCCAGCGGCGCTGAAGGCGTGCGCGTCCGCGGCACCCGGCTGACCCTGCAGCGCCATTGGGAGCCCGCCAGGCTGATCCCGGTCCCCGCCGGAGCGGGCGGGCATGGCGGTGGTGACGCGGCATTGCTCCGTGACGCCTTTCTCGGCGCCCGAGACGACCCGCTGCACCGGGCCGCCGGCTTCGCCGACGGCGCCGCCAGCGTGCTCACCGGGATCGCCGGCAACGAATCACTGCGCACCGGCCGCGCCGTACTCCTGGAAGAGCTCGACCTGCCGGGATGAGCGTTCTCGTCGAACTGTCGTACGCTCCCGGCAGTGGAAGATGTGGAGAGTCGGCGAGGTGCCCATGCGAGTTCCCCCGAAAGGCGTCGCCGTGCTGAGTGTCTCCGGACACGAGGTGGCCCGCTACGTCTGGCAGGCCGAACTGCCCCTGTCCAGCTCGCCCCGACCCTACCTGCATCCGGTGCGCACTCTGGGAGGCCGGACGGTCACCGACGCCGCGCCCGATTCCCACTCTCACCAGTACGGAATCAGTGTCGCCTTCCCTGACATCGACGGGTGCAACTTCTGGGGCGGGCGCACCTTCGTCGCCGGGCACGGGCCGGCCTGGCTGAACAATCACGGCCAGGAGGTGCACCGGCGCTGGTTGCGCCGGGCCGGGTCCGGCCTGGCGCACCTGCTGGACTGGGTCGGCGCGGACGAGAGCGTCCTGCTGCGGGAGCGGCGGGTGATCGGCTGCCGGGCGGTGGATTCCGCCGCGTGGGCGCTGAGCGTCCACACCCAGCTGACCAATGCCACCGAACGGCCACTGACCGTGTGCAGCCCAGCGGCCAAGGGCCGGATCGGCGCCGGTTACGGTGGGTTCTTCTGGCGGGGCTCCGCCGAGCCCCACGCGACCGTGCTCTCCCCCTTCGGCGAGGGGGTCGAGCCGATCCACGGGCGGGCGGCGGACTGGGTCGCGGTCACCACGAACAGCTGGAGTCTGCTCTTCCTGCCCGGTGATGCGGCCACCGCGCGTGACCGGTGGTTCGTGCGCGCCCGCGACTACCTGGGCGTCTGTTCCGCGCTGGCCTGGGACGAGCCCTTGACGCTGGCCCCCGGCGGGTCCATCGCACGACAGGTGATCACCGTTGTGGTTGACGGCCCTCTCGATCCCGAGGTCGCCGCCAAGCTCGCCCGGTCGGTCGCATGATGAGCCACCTCCGCTCTGGCCGCCTGCCGGACAGCGCGGTCCGGCAGGAGAGTCTGCGCAGCCTCAACCTGGAACTGGTCTTCCGGCACATTGTGACCGCCGACCGGCCCATCTCCCGTACCGAACTGGCCAACGCCACCGGCCTGACGCGTCCCACGATCACCCGCATCGTCGAAGAGTTGCTGACCGGCCGCCTCATCACCGAGTCCGCCGTCACTCACAACGGGCGCGCCGGGCGGCCCCGGGTCGGGCTGACCCTATCCAAGACCGGCCCGGCCGGGCTCGGGCTCGACATCCGCGCCGACGGCCTGGCCGCCTGCGTCGTGGACCTGACCGGCACCGTGCGGCAGTTGTCCTTCCATCCCGCGCCCCGCTCCGACGCGCCGACCGTACTGGCGGACCTCGCCTCGATGGCCCGTGCCGCCGTGGCCGCCGTGGCCGCCGAGCTGACCGTCGTCAACGCCACGCTCGCCGTCCCCGGACCGGTCCGCGACGGGGTCGTGCAGTCGGCGCCCGCGCTCGGCTGGCGCTGCGTCGACGCGGCTGGCCCGCTGCGCAACCGCCTCGGCCTGCCCGTCACCGTCGACAACGAGGCCAACCTAGCCGCCCTGGGCGAGATGTACGCCGGCGGGCCCACGGACACCAGCTTCGTCTACGTCTCCGGAGGGCTCGACATCGGCGCGGGCATCGTGCTGGAGGGACAACTCATGCGCGGCACCCGCGGCTGGAGCGGCGAACTCGGGCACGTCAGCGTGCATCCGGATGGCGAGCCATGCCCGTGCGGATCGCGCGGATGTCTCCAGACGTATGCCAGCCTGTCGACCATCCTGGGTGAGGAGAGCGCGCCGGCAGACGTCACGCCGGACGCTGTCATCATTAATCGGGCCGAAACCGGCGCTCCGCTGACCCTGGCGGCGCTCGAACGGGCCGGCACAGCGTTGGGTATCGCGCTGTCGAGCATGCTGAACATCCTGGACGTGAACACCGTGTTGCTGGGAGGCAGCTTCTCCTTGCTGTCGTCGTGGATCATCGACATCGTCAAGGCCGAGATGGACAGGCGCGTGCTGACCGCCTCGTGGGCACCCATCGCGATTCGGCCCGCGGTGCTTGGCCCCGACGCCGCGGTCATCGGCGCGGCGCTGACGTCCATTGACGAGATCAGGCAACACCCAACGTCATGGCTTGCCCGGCAGACCGCCGGCACGGCCTGAACCCTCGCCATGTCCACAGCGGCGTCACCGCTGGATCGAGGCGGGCAGGGTCAGGCCCTCGTGGGAGGCGAGCGGCTCCCAGGTCGGGCACGCGACCAACTCCGCGAGGTCAGCCGGCGCGAGCGGGACCTATGGCGCGGATCACGAGCGCGATGAGCCTGTCCAGGGTAGGCGTCATCAGGCAGCGGGTAGTGCAGCACCTGCCGTCGGTAGATCGGTGAGTGAAGGACGCATGCCGCGCCGGGCAGTCCAGCGGCCTGCCATGCTCACACACCCGCCTACCC